>NZ_WXWH01000076.1:0-156781 GCF_009904905.1 Vibrio sp. V30_P3S12P165
ATAAGAAAAGAAAAAGATCGTCTCAATGACTTTACACAAGTCTCATCAGATTGGTTATGGGAAACAGATTGTGACGGTATGCTTGTCTTTGCTTCTGATAGCATGAAAAAAACACTACAAATGGATAGTAATGAGACTGTGTCTTTATTTGATATTTGTAAAAAATTTAATTTTAATCATTTAGAGGAAAACTTAAAGAAAAATAAACCCTTTAATTTATGTGAAGAAAAATTAGCCAGTGACAATATATCTGGGTCTCTTATCCTTATTTTTCAAGCTGTAATAAAAAATGATATCAATCATCAATTTTTAGGTTATCGAGGAACCGCGATTGACGTCACTGATCTCTATTTGGCGCAACATCAACTTAAAGAAATTAATCAAAATTTAGAGAAAAAAGTGACAGAACGCACCTTGGAATTAAAGCATAATCTAGAACAATTACAAAAAGCACAAACTCAACTCATTGAAACTGAAAAGTTAGCTGCATTAGGTAGTTTGGTGGCTGGCGTAGCACACGAAGTTAACACACCTCTCGGTGTTGCTGTTACCTCTAACTCAATTATTCAAGAAACGATTAATGACTTAAAAAGTCAATTTGAAACACAAACCCTTACTGCCGATCAGTTCAGCATACTGATAAACGAAATACAAGATGCAACTCAACTTCAAGAACATAATCTTAATCGCGCAGCCAAATTAATCAAAGATTTCAAACAAACCGCGGTTGATCAAGTTTCGGAGGTTAAAACTGAATATGTTATTTTCCAAGTTTTACAATCATTAATTAATAGTTTGCATTCTGAAACTAAAAAAGTTCCGGTTAGCCCCAAGCTTGATGGCGATCATCATCTAGTAATGTATGGTTTCCCTGGTATTCTTAGCCAAATATTTTCGAATTTAATTATGAATAGCATAAAGCATGCATTTAATATGCAAAAATCACCAGAAATATCGATCCGATTTTATCAAGAAGATAATGAGATCATCTTTATTTATCAAGATAATGGTTCCGGTGTAGCGCCTAAATTACATGAAAAGATTTTCGAACCATTCTATACAACACAACGCGCTCAAGGTGGCTCAGGGCTTGGGTTAAATATTGTTTATAACTTGATTAAAAAACAGTTAAAAGGTGACCTTAAATTTGACTCGGATATCGATCAAGGAGTGACTTACACCATTATATTGCCAAAATTATTATCTTAATTGTTTCTGTTTATATCCAAACAACTTGGAGTTGCAGGTAGGCGGCAAGTGAGTGAATCCCCATGAGCATAGACAGGCTATGTGATTGGGGTGGATGAACCTAGCCAACACTGCTACACCTTCAAGTAAGAAGAGCATCGATTGATGATTCAATCAGGATATTTATCTCTGATTGCAACAAACTCAGACCAATGTTCGATTAATAGATCAACGAGTAACGGCTCAAAATGTAGCCCTTTTTGTTTCACTATTTCAGTTTTAATATCGTCTTCAGACCAAGGCTCTTTATAACTACGCTTCGATCCTAACGCATCAAAAACATCCGCTAACGCAGTAATACGTCCACTAATAGGAATGCCTTGACCTTGCAAGCCATTTGGATAACCACTTCCATCCCATTTCTCATGATGCGTTCCTGCAATTTCTTTCGCTTTAATAATCAGTGGCCGGGTCGATTTACTGAGGATTTGCACGCCATAGTCCACATGTTTTTTCATTATTTCCCATTCATCAGCATCGAGCTTAGCGGGTTTATGTAAAATAGCATCAGGAATTGCAACTTTACCAATATCATGCAATGGTGAAGCATGTTGAATCATATAAGCTTCTTCTTCAGGTAATCCATACAATAAAGCGAGCTTTTCACAAAATAAGGAAACCCGCTGTACATGTGCTCCGGTTTCTTTGCTTCGAGCCTCAACCGCATTGGCTAAATTATGCACTAATTCACGGGAGGTTTCTCTGATATCAAGCTGCAAATTTAAATTATTAAAAGTCAAAGCGATATTTTGCATATAAATATCAAGTAAGTTTTTTGAGGCCTCATCTAAGGGTTCAATAAGATTAATATAAAGTAAATTCTCGTAGCCTCGGCTATCTAGCATATACAGTAGTGTTGCATCAGGATACGTTTGCGATTTTTTTTCCTTTAATACATCTTGGCATCGCTCAGCGACAAGTTTAGGTAAGTGATTAAAATTACACTCTGTATGTAAATCGACAAAACCACCAATAGCGGCAAGAGTTAAAGATGAAGCGCTATTGCTATCGTAAGAAGGTTTTACAACACAATAAAAACCGGATGCCGGTAAATGCAACAAGGAAGTCAATTGATGCAGAACCGCCTCGGCATAGTTTTTTAAGGTGGTAGTATTCTGAACATTGGCGGATGCTTCGATGACCCTTTTTAGCCCTTGTTTTTGCTCCTCAATCAGGCATAAATCACGATAAGCACGTAGCATAGAATACATTAAGGTACGTAATTTTTGAGTCGTCAATTCGGTTTTTTCTTTATAATCATCAATATCATATTGTTGAATGACTTTATCTTCCGGAGCTTGCCCAGCTTGGCCGGTCCGAAGTACTAAGCGGATATTATGATTATGATGAGAGTTACGAATATACTCAACTAACTCTAGGCCCGCATGCTCGGTTTCCATCACCACGTCAATCAACGCTAAAGCAATATCAGTATGGTCATCGAGTATTTTTTTTGCTTCTAGGCCAGACATTGCCGACAGTAATTCCAACTTTCGATGTTGAAATGTAAATCCCCTCAAGGCCATTTTGGTGACCAAATGAACTTGTTCATCATCATCGACTAACAGCACTTTCCAAGGCTTCAAAGCATATTTGAACGTGGTACCGTTTTCGGGATTATCCTCGGGAAGAGCTGGCTTAGTATCGGCAAAAAAATCCATAAATTTGGGCACTTAAATGATTTCACTTACTATAGTTGTAATACAAAAAGTACCATCTATACAACTTTCTGTATCCAAAATTGCTAACAGCTAATCAGATTTTTATGGTGAATCGCTCAGGTGACAACTTGATGACATTGAGGTGCATATCCATCATTTGTCACTCCATTCATGCATTAATAATCTATACCCAAACAACTTGGCGTTGCAGGTAGGCAGCAAGTGAGTGAATCGCCATGAGCATAGGCAAGCTATGGACTCTCGGCATGACTGACTTGCTCCCTCTACAACTCCTTGCTGTTTGAATATGCTTACATCAGTGACTTGCGTGTTACGGTGCCATATCCACTTCAACGGGCAAATAATGCTTTGGCTCTAAATGCAGCCACTCTGGCAAGACCGTACCAATCGAAATCGATGACCATGTCCCAGAAATAATGCCAATAAACATCGCAATGGCAAACCCTTCCAAAGGTTCCCCTCCCATCATCCATAACGCCGCCACGGTCAACAGTGTCGTCCCTGAGGTGACCATTGTGCGTGAGAAAGTCGCAATAACAGCTTGATCGTTAATCATGGCTGTTGGGCTTGTTTGTTTGGCTATCAAGAGTTCGCGGATCCGATCAGCAATAATAATCGAATCATTCAATGAATAGCCTAAAATGGCCAGTATTGCGGCAAATACCGTTAGATTAAATTCCATTTGTGTGATGGCAAAAAATCCGAGCACTAGCACAACATCATGGGCTAGGGCAAATAACGCACCGCTCGCTAATCGCCATTCAAAACGGAAGGACAGATAGCCTAAAATCGCTAAACAACAAATCAATAATGCTAATGCCCCTTGATCAACGAGGTCATCCCCCACTTGTGAGCCAACCATACTGTTACTAATCACTTGTACTGAAGAGGAGACCGTTTTGAGCAGCGCTTGTATATCTGGAGTGGTCTGAGATACCTCTATAAGTGGATAGCGAATCACCCAGCGTCCTTCTTCTCCTGACGGAGTGATCAGGGTTGAATCACCCAACACGGGCTTAACGACCTTAAGCAATTGCTCATGAGTGAGTGTTTTTTCGATCTTGACTTCGGTGACCATTCCGCCAGTAAAGTCGAGACCAAGATTTAAGCCTTTGATTAGAAATGCGCTTAAAGCCAGCAGTGTCAGAGCGATGGAAACAAAACTGGTGATATATCGAATTCGGCGAATGTGTGTTTTTAAATAGTTCAGCATGATTAAACCCTCACATCTCGGCGAGTATCTCGCCCCCAAACTAAATTAATTAGTGCCCTTGATGCAAAGACCCCAGTAAACATGCTCGTAAGCAACCCTAATCCAAGTGTGAGTGCAAATCCTTGAATCGGCCCATTACCAATACAGTACAACACGACCGCTGTAATCATGGTCGTAATATTGGCATCTAAAATGGTACTCAATGCACTACTAAATCCGCTATCGATCGCTTGGGCGAAACTTCGCCCTTCAGTTAATTTATCTCGAATACGTTCAAAAATAAGGACATTGGTATCTACCGCCATTCCGACCGTTAGCACCAATCCTGCAATGCCAGGTAAGGTTAAAACCGCTCCCGGTAGCAGTGCGATCAACCCAAGTAAGCAACCCATGTTGGTAATCAATGCGACGTTGGCAATCCAACCTAGGCGACGATACCACAATGCCATAAACGTCAGCGTCATCGCCATACCGAGGGCTAATGCAGCAAAACCATTTGCAATATTTTCCGCTCCGAGTGATGCACCGATCGTCCTTTCTTCCACAATAGTCACGGGCGCGGTTAATGAACCCGCACGAAGTAAAAGCGCAAGTTGTTGAGCTTCTTGATTAGAGCCCGCTCCCGTAATTCTAAATTGGCTGCCTAGCTGGGATTGAATCGTCGCCACGCTGATCACTCGTTCACTACGTTCGGTTTCCCCGCGCGCATTGGTTTTATATTCTCGATACACCGTCGCCATTGGTTTACCAATATGTTTTGCGGAAAAATCACTCATCACTTTTCCACCCGTGTGATCGAGCGAAATATTGACTTCCGAAAAGCCCATTTTATCCATCCCTGCACGGGCATTAATAATATGATCGCCGGTTAAGACGGGACGTTTATTTAAAATAACAGCGTGTCCGGCGTTATCATTTAAGATGATATCTTCTCGGGAAGCGATCGTTTTTACTTCATAAAACGCGAGACTTGCGGTAGCGCCAATCACATTTTTTGCTTGGGACGGATCTTGTACGCCAGGGAGTTCGATACGAATGCTATGCTCACCTTGACGCTGAACAAGTGCTTCTGTAATCCCCAGTTCTTCAATACGATCACGCATGATCTTTAAATTTTGTTGTAAAGTCGCGGATTGAAAGTCCAGTTTATTTTGTTGGCTCGGCTGAACCGTCACTCGATTTGACGCAACCTTGACTTCCCATCCCGCATAGTTTTCTTTAACAAACTTTTGGATTTTACTCAGTGAGGCATTGGAATTGACTGACACCATAAATCCATCATTTCCAACAGGCTGAATACTAGCCCCTCGAATCGATTCATTACGCAGCATATCGCGTAATTCATCGGTTAGCGCATCACGCTGCTCTTGAAAAGCCTTATCCACATCAACATTCAGGAGGAATTGCACTCCACCACGTAGATCTAACCCTAATTTAATTGGATGAAATCCTAACTCGCTCAGCCATCTCGGTGCCATTGAGACATAAGAAAAAGTAATACTTTCTCCTTCTTTAATCATGGGATCCAAAACTTGGCGAGCTTGCGCTTGTTCGGTCTCGTTACTAAAAACCAAAGTCAATGTATTCTCTTGTTGACGGATCTCTTGTGCCTGAAGCCCTTTTTCTTTAAGTATCCGGTTAAGGTTAACTATATTATTTAGTTGCTGGTTAGCGGATGAATATTGAATCTGAATCGATGGTTGTTCACCATACCAAGTCGGGATGGCACTTAAGATCAAGATAGCAACCGTCACCACCAGAATCAGGTATTTCCACATCGAATAATGATTGATTAGACGAGCGGATGCTTTACTACTTTTTTTCTGCATAACTCTCTCCTCGAGCTGAACGTCGAGTTAAAATAAATAAGAAGTGACAAGGTCACTGATAGAGAAATTAGACAGTAAAAAATTGGCTGTTAAGCGCCACATACATGGCATTAGTTTCTTTCCAACCGGAAAGACGATAGGAGGTATGAAAATGTTGATAGGGTGTAGCCAATAATGCAGCCGAGATTAATCGACATGAACCATTCAGGCAAGGAACGACATCTAATCCAGAGCCATCAATATCGCTGTCTTCATCGTCTTGCCAGAGCGTTTCACCCACACTCCAACGTGAAGAATAGATAATACCATGCTGCTGCGTCAGTTGAGGTATTTCAGTGATAGGAGAAGAAATCCCCTCCGATAAAGACTTTTCTGTTTTAGAATCAAGCTGCAATGGATTAAATAAAACAGATGCAGACTGCTCTATTTCACTGCTTATCGGTTGACCAAGTGGTGTATTGGATGCAGCAGAAAGGCTCTGCATAGGCAGCAGCGCACTTATTAACACCAACCAAAACAGACCCGTCAAACGACTAACCATAACAACACCACAAAAACAGACTGGCTCAGTTTAGGGCCGGGTGTGCAAGTACTCAAGTAAAATCTTTGCACTCAAGATAAAATCACTACTATTTTCGTTTAAGTCACTGTAAATCAATCATAACGCCCGTTACGGGTTTACTGATAAAAAATATCCCCACTTTGTACATTCAAATAAATTTTATTCGATTGATTTAAACCACCGCAATAGACAAAATAAACATCTCTATCTTGATAACGTACCGATCGAATCCACCCGCCTAACTCTTTAAAATCGACTGGAGAACACGAACCATCGGTTAACAGTTGCTCTGTTTTTTCAATAAATATTTCTTCAAATAAATCTAAATCATCGGAATCAGCAATATAGCTTAGTACGGTGTTATACCGTTCTTCAGCGGTAATACTCGGTGCTTGCTCACTCAACCCTTGTAAAGGGATCCATTCGGCGACCTCTGGCCCGCCATCTTGATAAACAAAATAGGGAGAAATCCGCCCCCAACCCGATTTCTTTTCATAAAGATAAACTTTTTCACCGCGATACAATAAACGATGAACAAATGCATTTATTTCCGGCGACTCACGAACCCCTATCGTTGTTGCGTCGACATAATAATCCATCACTTCAGGTAAAATAGGTACGTTCAGATCGTCACTCTGAGCCTTGGTTTCCTCTAACAGCATCGGGTCATCTTTCGGCAAATTTTCCTTCTGGGCCAGCTCATGCTGAGGTTTATAATAAAACAGGTAATAACCTGCACCAGCACCTGCTAGCCCCAACATTAGAATGAAGAGCATGAGTGTTTTTTTCATGATGGCCCGCTCCCTATCTGAGTAAACAATCCGTTACCGTTATAGTGCTCCATCGGCAGCCTACCCCCTTCTGACTTGCCGCCTACCGACAACACCAAGTCGTTTAGGTATAGCTCCTCTTTTTATAACGACCTTGATCCAATGAACTTTAACTGAGGAACTTTCACTGATGAACTTTAACTATAGTTGAAACGACAGCCAGGTTAAGCATGGGGCCCCATAACATAGCCAATCTACGTTGATCGGCACTCATTCACTGGCCGTCTACGACAATACCAGCTCATTTGACGGTAACCATTGGGCTTGAGAACTTATCTTATTAAGCCGATAATTTTGAAGCTAACCCTATATCATAACTAGAATTTACAATGTAAATTGTTATTCGTCATCTAAATATAAACTCACTTCCACGCTCTTTTCACTTTTGCACTTATGCTGTGCAAATGCCACTCTCATTGCACCTTACTTGGATGCCAACACTTTTGTGCTACCCGTCATTTTTGCTCAAGCTGGCCTCTATTTTTCTTATAACTGGCTAATATCAAATATAATAAGATCGAAAAACACATTCTGCGCCGATAACTTGGCGCAAAACTTGTACAGTTAAACCAGCGATTGCACAAAAACAGGGAGAGATAAGATGCAAGAAACGTTAGCCATTGTACTAGCCGGAGGTGTCGGCTCACGCTTATCACCTCTGACCGATAATCGAACAAAACCCGCCGTTCCTTTCGGTGGCAAATATCGCATCATTGACTTTACTCTCACCAATTGCCTGCATTCAGGGCTACGGCGGATTTTGGTTCTCACCCAGTACAAATCTCATTCACTGCAAAAACACCTGCGTGATGGATGGTCAATTTTTAATCCTGAGCTAGGCGAATATGTCACTGCAGTTCCACCTCAAATGCGCAAAGGTGGAAAATGGTATGAAGGAACCGCCGATGCGCTTTATCACAATATGTGGTTACTTTCTCGCAGTGATGCGAAATACGTTGTTGTTCTTTCTGGCGACCACATCTATCGAATGGATTATGCGGCAATGCTTGAGGAACATATTGAAAATAAAGCAATTTTAACAATTGCCTCAATGAAAGTTAGCCAACCCGAGGCGCACGCTTTTGGGGTGCTCGCGATAGATCATCACCATCGAGTTCACAACTTTGTAGAAAAACCAATACAACCGGCCAGCCTGCCGGATGATCCTGATCACAGCTTAGTATCCATGGGAGTCTATATTTTTAATATGGCAACACTGCAGCAAGCTCTCATTGACGATGCCGCTTTAGATTCATCAAGTCACGACTTTGGGCATGATATTATCCCTAAGCTCATACCAACCGAACGGGTGTTTGCTTATTCTTTTGGCAATGAAAAAGGCCGAGTAGCAAAAGACTGTTACTGGCGCGATGTCGGCACGTTAGATTCATTTTACCAAGCAAATATGGATTTGCTCGATCCTGTACCGCCAATGAATCTTTATCAAAAAAACTGGGCTATTCGTACTTATGAACCTCAATTACCGCCAGCCAGAACGGTATCTTCGGCAACAGGAAATGAAGGCATTTTTATTAATTCCATGATCGCCAGCGGAGTAATTAATTCTGGCGGTTCTGTACAACGTTCGATTATTTCCTCTGGTGTACGGATTAATGATGGCGCAACGGTAATGGACAGCATTTTATTTGATGGTGTAGAAGTTGGAGCAGGATGCCAATTAGTACGTTGTATTATTGATAAACAAGTTAAAATCCCGCCACATACGCACATTGGCGTCAACCCTAACGAGGATAAACAACGTTTTACCCTTTCGGATAAAGGCATTGTTATCGTTCCAGAAAATTATCAGTTTTGAGCAATGTTCATGACCAAAAGACCGCATAAAAGCGGTCTTTTTAGTAAGATTGCCTCGCTTAGCGGTTTACGGACAAGTCACTTCAGTCCAAAACCAGTTGCTCTGAGTGGGTGATTCCCATACTCCCGGGTTATTTTGAGCAATGAAACATTTATTGTTATACAGTACCGTCGTGCCATTAGCGACTTGGCCCACTCCCGGCTGCCATTGAATAACCGTACCGGGCTGAGTCTCGCCACCATCAGCTGGGTTATCTTCCCCAGTTCCGGACGAAAGATCGGCAAGAGGAAGATCTGGCTGTTCTGATTTAAAAGCATACTCTACCCCATTAATACGCACGGTATAATTAGCCGGCCCAGAAATCGGTAAATAATAAACCATATCCAATTCATAGCTTGCTCCGGCGGGTAACGCTTTCCATGTCGGTAATGAGAACGCGACTCGGTGCATCGTGCCATCAAGCCCACCAATATTATCAGCACGAGTATGACCAGATGCGATGACAGACAGTCCGCCACCCGATTGATCTTTCGCATTGTCAGGCGCTGAAACAGGAATATCGAACTGGAACTCAGTGCCCCCCGGAAGATCAACCGCCGTCTGGTTAGTAAACGTTAATGTCGGATTGATAGGATAGTTTTGATCGCCCACTTTAAAGCCATCAATCGAAACACCAATATCAACCGCTTCTAACGGTGTGGCTCCAGTCGCTAATTTATTGCCGTAAGGTGAGGCCGACTTAAATTTATCGAACATGGCTTTAGTCATGGTATTCCCCATATGATATTCACCATGACCACTGGCACAAGCTCGCTCTGACAGATCCACTTCGGTACGTTGACCATTTTCATCAAGAATATAGCAGTTATAGTCACCAGCTAGTTCCCAGAACATAATGCCGCCGATCTCTTTATCGATGACATAATCCGCTTTGATATCAATTGACTGCTGATCTTCTGTGGATAGGAATACACGTTTGTCAGCGTTCCATAGCCAAGGCGCAACAGCTACGCTATCAAAATGGCGTTGATATTGACCAACCCAAGGTGCATTGTCTGGATTAAGCCCATAAGCGGCTAGGTACGAACCCCAAATACCTTTTTCAAGGTTTTTCGCATGCCACATGGGGTTAGAACCGGCTCCCATTTCATTGCCATTTACGTCTAAGTCATGCCACATGTTCTCTAAACCGGTGGCACCATATCCGCAATTATTTTTTTCACCTTCCCCAGTTCCGGCTGGGCATTCGCTTTGATTTGGCAATGCCGCCCGTCCCCAAAGCCCATTTTCACCGCCCGTTACTCCTTGCCAGCCACGGGTATAATAAGGCACACCAATATTAATCCGGCCTGCGGGCATGGAGCCGCGGAAGTAGTGGAAAGCCCAGTCGGTATTGAGATAACCAATGCCGCCATATTGAGAGGTGGTATAAACGCCCCATTGCGCTAGCTCTGAGTCCTTGCCTGTATCATAAAGTGCAGCGTTATGACCGACATGATCATTCCATGCTCCGTGCAAGTCATAACTCATGATATTGACGTAATCGAGATACTTGGTGACTTCCATGGTTTCCATGCCGCGCAATAGATAAGCTGACGAAGGGGCGGCAATGGTTAACATATAATGAACCCCATCTTGTTCACTGGCGACATCTAACCGCTCACGTAATACACGCATCAGTTCATGATAGGATCGCATTAAATGAGGGCGACGAGACTCCGCAAAATCTTTATCATCTGGATTGCCCGCTCCGGCCATCGATGTGGGATATTCATAATCAATGTCGAGTCCATCAAAACGATACTGACGCATCATTTGAATGGCAGAATCAACAAAGGTTGCTATCGCTTGATGATTAATCGAGCCATCGGCATTGGTTGTCATGGTATAAAAACCACCGTCTGCTACGCGCTGGCCATTGTCATCAAAATGCCCGCCGGTTTCAGCCCAACCGCCGATCGAGATCAACGTCTTCACTCCATAACGTTCTTTATAGGTTGCCAACGCACCAAAATGGCCTTTAAACCCTAATGCAGGATCAACCTCAACGCCATCCCACTCTTTCCCTACCGCAGGATTTTCTGGGTCATTCACATTGCCAATGTTAACTTTACCATCAGAGCCAATACTGACAAAAGCGTAGTTAATATGGGTTAGATGCTGCCAAGGAATGTCTTTAACCAAGTACGAGGTTTGTGGATCATCACCAGAGCGCCAACTGGTAAAGTAACCAATCACACGTCTTGGTTGGCCTCCAGCCATGATTTCACGCCCCTCCTCATCATAAATCGTACAATAAGGAACGTTTACCCCTTCGGTTTGATATAATCCATCCGGTCGACAAGTACTAGCGACTGGCGCACGCTTGACTGTCAACGTCATTGAGGCTGAAGTGCTCACCGCCCCGTGATCATCGGTCGCTTTCGCTAACACGGCTAAAGCACCCGCACGTTCAGCGGTATAATCATACGTATAAGGCGCTTCAGTTAAGCTTGCAACAAGGCTTCCGCCGACAAAAAATTCCACTTTCTCGACTTGTCCATCCGCATCATCTGCATCGGCAGAGAGCGTCACCACTTCACCTTGCTCAATCGTATTGGTAGATAAAGCAATCTCTACTGTTGGTGCTTGATTACCCGGTTGTGATGATGCTTCAACATCAACCGTCACGCTGCTGGCTTCACTAGCAAGATCTTTATTATCATAAGCAATGGCACTAATGGTATGTAAGCCACCAATAGCCAGCCATGTAGCCTGATAAGGCGCTTGTGTCGCGCGCTCTACAACCACGCCGTCGACCAGAAAATCAACTCGTGCAATCTCGCCATCAGTGTCGCTAGCGTCGGCCGCCAGTTTCACCGCTTGGTTTACGACAATCGATAGGCTAGCGGAAGGAGAAGTCAAAGAAACGGTTGGAGCAAAATTGCTAACCTCTCCGGTTGCACAAGTATCTAGGATCCGCCACTGAGCATGATCACCCGAAAATTGGTCTGGACTGTTATTTTGCGTCCAATAATTGGCTTGATAAACGATACCTTGGTACTGAACTTGGTCACCACCGTGATACACCGTGCCAGACTGCCAAGGGTTTAAATTTTCGCAATCCATGGCGGCATAGCTGTTAAACGCCATTAAACACGATGCGGTGAGCGTGCTAAGCGTCAATACACTCTTAGGCACGGTTGCTTGCTTTAAGCGCATAATATTTTCCTTAAGTTGTTGTTTCCACGTTATTAAAACCATCAGTCCTTACTCTGACAGTGTTAAATTTTGTGTAATACCACTGTAGAACAGCGCCACAATTTGGCATCTGATAATGTGTAAAACTTAAGAATCACTCGCAAACTACAGCCACGAATCAACAATGATCACAGGTTAATTTGGCAGCAAACACTAACTTATTGATGATAAAGTCAGCAAAAAAAATGCCCGTTATAAAAACGAGCAATAAATATAAGCATATATACCCAAATAACTTGGCGTTGCAGGTCGGCAAGTCAGTGACAAATTTGTCTGGAACAAATTTGAACAGCCGTAGGCTGGCCTTTGATGAGAGCCACGAATGGCTCTCATACCCCTTGCGCATAGACAGGCTATGGGATTGGGGTAAACGAACGTAGCCACCCCCCTGCAACTTCAAGTAGGAAGAGTATAAACAATGCCTATAGGGGGAAAGCCATTATCAAATAAGAGTAAGAAAACAAAAAGAGTAAATGTCTTGCTTTCTCTTTCCTCTTTTGCCTCAACAGTTCAGCACGCGCTGTACCATTCATCCTGACGAACGATCAGAATCACACATGAGGTAACGTGCCTCGCGGAGTTTGATTAAAATGACGTTTATACTCACGGCTAAACTGTGACGGACTGGTGTATCCAACCAGCCGAGCGGCATCACTGACTCTTTTTCCCTCCACTTGAATCAGCTCCTTTGCCTTATTCAGACGAACTTTTTTAAGATATTGCAAAGGAGAGGCTAAGGTAACATCACGAAAAGCTTGATGGAAAGCAGAAACACTCATGCTCGCCTCTTCCGCTAAAGTATGTACCGTCAGACGAGTAGCGTAATCTCGATGCACGCGGCTTAATGCTTTGGCAATGCGTGCATAATGTCCTTCTTGGTGAGCCAACTCAAAAAGCACATGCCCCTCCGAACTGGTTAGAGCACGAAAGACCATCTCTTCTAACAAAGAAGCGCCTAATAGTTGAGCTTCTAAACCGTTTAATAAAGCAGCAATCAGCCTTTTACTACTGGCCAGCATCGCGTCATTCATTTTTACGCATTGGAGACCGCATGCGTTATCTCTTGAGTTGGCATTAGGCTCAAAGCCATACTGCTCAAGCGCGGCCACCTGTTTGAGCAACAAGGAATGATCAATATCTATCGTTAGCCCTAATAGTGGCTGATTGTTTTTTGCTATCGCCTCGCATTCCAAAGGCATTGGAACCCCTACCACCAAATAATCGTTTGGGCCATACTCCACTGAAGTCGCTCCCAAGTGAACCTGCTTATAACCTTGCCCGAGAATAATAATGCCGGATTGATAAATAAAAGGCTGTCGTTCATTACCTTGACGACTTCGGTAAAACCATACCCCCGGTATCGCAGTTTCAATGCATCCCTCAAGTTGTTCAAGTTGGTATTTTTCCACATATCGTTGCATTAACGATGCAAGATCGTCCATATCAACATCTTGCGTCATTCTCCACCTCCTATTGAGGATATTGTAGGAATAGGCAATAAATTTACAGGAATTGCGCTATAAGTACGACCATTACTCGACTATTATGCATATAACAATCACATCCCCACCATCATTACAATCCGAATTAACGGTCGCTCTCTGGGTGGTTATCCTAACAATAAGAGGTAAAAGGAATGAAATTTACTTATGTTAATCCGACTCGAATTTATTTTGGTCAGCAACAGATTGCAGCAATAGAACATGCCATTGCACAAGATAAAAAAGTACTGGTCATTTATGGTGGCGGGTCGATTAAACGTAACGGTGTATATGATCAAGTCGTCGATGCACTGAAACATCATACTTGGTTAGAATTTTCTGGCGTGGAAGCAAATCCAACAAAAGAAACTTTGGATAAAGCGATTACTCTCGCTAAACAACAAGATATCGACTTTATCCTTGCGGTTGGTGGTGGTTCGGTCATTGATGGTGCAAAATATGTTGCCGCCGCCGCTAAATATGACGGTGACGGCTGGGATATTATGCTGGGTAAACATACGGTCATCGATGCAACGCCAATCGGCGTAATTTTAACGCTGCCAGCCACAGGCTCAGAGTCCAACTCTGGCGCAGTGATTACCAAAGCAGAAACCGCGGACAAGCTGGCATTTTTATCGCCACATGTGCAACCTCAATTTGCCGTCATGGATCCGGATGTGATGAAAACACTCCCCGATCGGCAGCTGATTAATGGCTTAGTGGATGCTTGGGTTCACACTTGCGAACAATATCTGACGATGCCAACTCAAGCCATGGTTCAAGAGGGCTATGCCGAGGTGTTACTGAAAAATTTATTAATACTGGGTCGCGACTTTTCCAAGCGCGATGATGACGCATGGCGCGCCAATTTAATGTGGACAGCAAACCAAGCATTGAACGGCTTAATTGGTAGTGGTGTACCACAAGACTGGGCAACCCATATGATAGGCCATGAATTAACGGCGTTATGGCATGTTGATCACGCTCGCTCACTTGCCATTATTCAGCCTTCTTTATTGCGTAACCAATTAGCGGTAAAAAAAGCCAAATTAGAGCAAATGGGGCAACATGTTTTTAGCCTCACTCCCGGAGAAGATCTCGCCCTTCGTACCATTGATGCCATCGAAGCGTTTTATCATCAGTTAGGCGTCGACACTCAATTCTCTGCACCGAATGTAACCCGTGAACAAGCCGTGGAAATGGTCATTAATCAGTTGCAAGCTCACGGCATGGTTGCCCTTGGCGAGCATCAAGCCATTCAATTACAGCAATCACGAGAGATTCTTTCTCAAGCATTGGTCTAAATTTTCTTCCGAGCGGCGCGAAAGCGCTGCTCTATATCTCGCCCTAAACAGCCCTTCTCTTAATATCATTTAATTTACTCGTTTTAGATCTCAGTTAGAGTTTCCACTCAAAGTGATTGAATAAGCGTATACTTTTCGTTATGAAAGAAAAGTAACTAAATATTAGGAACGATTGTTATGAAGAAAATTACACGCACCATGGCGGCCCAAAAACACGTCGCTTTAGTTGCTCACGATAACTATAAAGGTGAGCTGCTACGTTGGGTGATAGAAAATAAAGAAAAATTACAACATCATCAATTATATGCAACAGGCACAACAGGCCATATGCTAACCAAAGAAACAGGGCTTCCCATCACCAGTATGATCAGCGGCCCAATGGGAGGGGATCAACAACTGGGAGCAAAAATTGCCGAAGGGCTGATTGATGTCTTGATCTTCTTCTGGGATCCGTTGAACTCCGTTCCCCATGATCCTGATGTTAAAGCACTACTTCGTATTGCCAGTGTCTGGAATATTCCGGTTGCCACCAACCGTGCCACCGCAAAGTTCTTATTCAATTCCGTTTTAATGGAACAAGATGTTGATATCGAAATTCCTGACTATCATGCTTATCTTACCGACCGCACTTAATCTCCCCTCCCCAAAGGTATTTTAGCGGCGTGGATATAAGAGGGCAGACAAGCCTCATATTAAAATGGCAGCGATATAACCAAACGTTGCCATTGCTAAATTGAAAGTGCCCCATTCCGTATTGACTCCGATGACTGAAAGTACATCGGCAACCTATTTTAATCATAAATAAACTAATGGTTAGGCACAAGACTATAGACTTAGTTCCTTTTCTGTCTTGGCTCTAGCTCTAGGTTCGCCGCTTATTTAGATAGATCCACTCAACTTGAAGATGCAGGTTTTAATATTTGAAAATTATCCGTAATTCTAGATACGAGTACTTTTGCCACCTCTGGTAGTAGATGACGAGAAACCGTCGATTCGTGAATACGTAGCGCTTAAGAAATCATTGTCTAACTCCCGCTTACAGAAGTGAGCAAAACCGCTTTATTACGGTTGCGCATTCGACCATCACGAGTTGGATCGTGCATTTGGTCGAGGTGCTACTTCTGTTGGGGAGTCAGTATTATTTTCATAGTACGTAGAAACTTTTCTTTTAGGAATTAGCTTTTTTCAATTTAAACTCAGAAATGTCTTCTTTCAATAACTCTGATAATTCACTAATTTTTAACATTGAATCTCTATTTTCTTCCGAAATATCAGCTGCTCTCTTACCACTTTCTGTCAGTTTACTTATATTTTCTGCCACATCTTCAGAAACAACCCTTTGCTCTTCAATTGCGCTGGCTAAGGAAGTCATACGGTCTGATATGTCTGTAAAGCGTTCTAAAACTCCTTCGATGTCCTGTGATGTCTGTTTAGCTTGATTCGAAGCCTTACCTGCTAACCTTTGGGATTCATCACTTAACTTTGATGATAACTTGATTTGTTGAAAAAGCTGTGTGGTCATATTATTGATTTCATTTGCAGATACTTGGGTTCTACTTGCTAATTGTCGAACTTCGTCAGCGACGACCGCAAAACCTCTCCCGTATTCACCTGCTCTAGCTGCCTCTATTGCAGCATTTAGGGCTAATAAATTAGTTTGATCTGCTACATCGGTGATAACCTTTAAAAATTGATCAATCTGAGATGCGCTCTTTTCTACAATATCGAAAGTACTGTTTGATTCATTGACAGCATCAACTAAATCGTTTAGTTCACCCATCATATCGTCTAAAGCATTCTGAGAATTTTTAGCTCCCTTATTAATTAAATCAGATAAAGAGCTTACCTCCTGGACATCTTCGGCAATTGAAGCAACCGTATTAGACATTTCTTCAATAGCAGTAGCAATAGTCTCAATTTTTTCTGTTTGGTCTTCTACGATTTCAGCAGAACGTATAGCTTTTTTTTCTGACTTATCAGTGAAATCATCCAAGATAGTTGCTGCTTTATCTATATTACTTATAGTTTTATTTAGTTTATCAATCGATCTAGAGAAGTTCTTATACAGAGGGTAGAATTCATCTTTGTCATAAGCAGAGATCTGGTAAGTAAAATCACCATTCCCGAGCGCATTGAGAGCTGTAGTCAAATTATTACAAAGTAAATGAAGTTTTTTATGAACGAAATAGTTGTAAAATAAAGTAAATAATATAATTGTGCTACATGCAGCGATTTGACTAGTTAAGCTGTTGTCTAGTACTAAAATAATAGTTGCTATACTGACAAAAAACATAAAGACAATAGTAGCAACTTTAACGGAAACTCTGTTCATACTTTCTCCATGTAAAAACATGATTACATTACAATCAACACCATAAGTTAAGGTAATGGTCTTGTGAGTAGACTTATGGACGGTGCTTTACGTACCAACATGAGTATCATTCCTGAACGCATAAGATACGGATTGCTTAGTTACAAAGTTCGATGTCTATTCATTGAACCACTCATTTAGTATAGTAATGATTTTTTTGTTGTGGAAATTACTATTCTTATTTAATAAATTTCTATCACGTCACAAGTACGCTCTGTAATCACCCTCCGAACGACATACGATCAAACATTCAACCACTGGGGAGGTTCTAAATAGCAAAAGAATCTGTCTAATTCACTTCGGCACCGACTTTTCGATACTTACACTAATTTATGAGTTACTAAATTAGCAAAGCCACTAACACGTTTTTGTCCAAAAACAAGTTAAGTTGACAATAAAGCTCTATCCGCTCATACCAATTTAAGTAGGAAAAGAAGCGTTTCATTTTTCAAAAAAACGCTTCTTTTTGTGGTTGTCTAATACACTTTTTGTAAAAAAGAGGATGATACCGTCAACTGACAACCGGCCGCTTGCATGGTGCTCCAAGCCGCTTGAACATCACCGTCATGGAGATTAACCCCTCGGCAAGCATCTTGGATCACCCATGTTTTAAAGCCTAATGAAATCGCATCCAAAACCGTATACTTAACACAATAATCGGTTGCTAGCCCGACAATATAAAGCTCTGTTACTGCTATTTTATGTAGGTAATCCGCCAGACCTGTCGCTTGATAACGCTGGTTATCAAAAAAACCACTATAGCTATCGATCTCAGGGTGAGTCCCTTTATATATCACCCGTTCAATCGCATCGAGATTGAGCCCAGCTATAAACTCAGCCCCGTGAGTTTCTTGCACGCAATGATCCGGCCAAAGGATCTGCTCAATGCCAGCCAGTATCATCTGCTCTCCCGGTTGTTTTCCCTGCGTTGAGGCAAAACTGGCGTGCCCTTCTGGGTGCCAATCTTTGGTGGCAATCACATGGTCAAAATGGGGCATCAAAAGATTAATCACAGGCACAATCGCGCCACCATCAGGAACAGGTAATGCACCATCGGGCGAAAAATCATTTTGCACATCAACTAAAATTAACGCTTTGCTCATCGGTTCCTTCCTTTATACATCATAAGGTTACTTATATTTGATCACCGGATAGTCATCATCGGCTAATAACTCTTGAACAAAGCAAGAACCATTACCACTGTAGGTTACCCAAACTTTTTCTTTTGCTCTGGTCATTGCAACATAAAATAAGCGTCGTTCCTCTGCATAAGGGAAGGCCTTTTCTGGCTGGTTAAGCGCGCTATCGAGATGAAGGCTTTTCACTCGTGCAGGGAATTGACCTTCATTCACTGCCAGTATAATGACATAATCCGCTTCTTTTCCTTTACTGGCATGACAAGTCATAAACTCCAATTGCAGCGATAAATAGCGCTGCTGCCAATCTGATAAGTGCTCTGGTCGATGATAATGGTTACGACCGAGTAATAAAACACGTTTGGGTGTTTTGGTTTTTCGATTGAGCTGATCCAATACTTTCTCAACCTGAGCACTCTCGCTAAGATACACCGCTGGTTGTTTTTGTTTTTTAAAACTATTGAGCGTTTTCGGTAATTGGTGGGGATTTTTTTGCACAAATCGATTGGCCACAGCACCGATCTGATCATTAAACCGATAGGTTGTGTCTAGATGATGAATCGTTGAATGTGGAAAACGGGCCGAAAATTCCGTCGTTAAATTAACATCGGATCCTGCAAATTGATAAATAGATTGCCAATCATCGCCCACAGCAAATAAGTTCGGGCGAATTGGTTCTTGTTCACACAAAGCTTGGATCAACTCGAGCCGTTGCGGCGAAATATCTTGATATTCATCCACCATGATATATTTCCAAGGTACAGAAAATTTACCTTTACGCACATATTCAGCAGCTCGGCTGATCATGATATTAAAATCGATTTGGTTGCTGTCTTTTAGTGTCTGTTGCCACGCTTGAAAACAGGGCCAACATAATGCTAACTCACTATTTAGACGAGCATAGTCAGGGTGATCAACCAATTGCTGTTGAATGGCTTTTTTGCTAAGAGCTAACTGTGCAAGGAGATCAAGCTGCCTC
Organism: Vibrio sp. V30_P3S12P165; assembly: GCF_009904905.1. Taxonomy (NCBI): domain Bacteria; kingdom Pseudomonadati; phylum Pseudomonadota; class Gammaproteobacteria; order Vibrionales; family Vibrionaceae; genus Vibrio; species Vibrio sp. V30_P3S12P165. The sequence goes on from NZ_WXWH01000076.1 coordinate 19,692, forward strand.
TCTAACCAAGCGATCAATTTAGGGTCTTCAACATGGCTTCCTAGCTCATCGTCACCAGCAAGATAAGCGATGGGCCATTGGGCTAAATGTTTTTGCCACCGTTTAAAATGAGTCGGTGTCATCCAGTGACGCTTCAGCCAATCGACACACCATGCTTTTTTTAGTTTCTCATTTAGAGCCAGTGGAGAAATCGTCACCTCATGCGTTTCAACTTGGTTGATAATAAATAATCCCAACTGATGAAAAGTATTCACGCGTAGATGATCAGCTACTGATCCTAATGTATTTTTTACCCGCTGTGCCATCTCATTCGCTGCATCTTTACCAAAAGCGATCAGCAGCATCTCTTCGGCTTGAGCAAGCTGACTCTGTAGTAAATAAGCCGTCCGAGCCGTCAGAACACTTGTTTTACCAGACCCCGCGCCTGCTAACACTAAGTTATGATCATCATTCAGCAACACCGCTTGTTGCTGAGAAGTATTCAATGGGGAAGACTCTAATTGGTCAAATAATACGTGCCAACGGTGTCGTTCAGCTTCTAACCACTGTTGATTACGAGCAAGTAGCACTTGGTTGGTTTCTAATAGCCAAGGGGTTAACGGAGCCATTGCTTCGGGCAAATGATGGCAAGCTTCCGCTAAACTCATTCCCATGTCAGAAAGGTCGGCAAAGACTTGATTGACCCATTGTTCAATGTGAGAGTGGGATAAAAAAGTCGCTGAATCGACTCGTTCATGTAACCTCTGTTGCCAGACGGGTAAGTGGCTCGATAACGCAACACATTGGCGATTAAACCAAGCCTGATAAGCCGTAACAAGCTGATGAGCAAACTGACGCGCCTGAGGCCAAGGTAACCCTTGAACCAACCATGATCGTTGAATTGCTTGTTCTGGATGAGCAAAAAATTGCAGTTCTGCCCATAACAAACCTCGACGAACTTTGACTTGTCCATTCCATACCGTAAAAGGAATACGTTCTTCACTCTGTAATGAGGTTAATACCAGACGTTCGTTTTCTAGGCTAATTTGATGGTATTCATTAGCAATAAAAAACTGTGCAGTTTTGCTTGCACCTAGCTGCATATTGACGGCCCTGTAATTTCATCAGTTAAATATCATAACCTAAACCATCATTGCAATGAAAAATTAATGTCAATAATGAAGTTATATTAAGCGATTTTCTTATTTTTGATCAGACCCTTAGCATTAAATTCTGCTACACTAAGCGTTTTATTTCTTGTATTGATGATTCCCGTGAAAAGACTCCACCGAATCCGGCTTTATTGGGCAAATAAAACCATTAATTATTGCCTACTGATCCTTATCACTTTATTAGGTGTCGTCATTCCTGCATGGCATTACAACCTGAATACTTGGATTACACCACTGATTTTAGGGGTGATTGCCGCCGCGCTCGCTGAACGAGATGACCGTTTCTCAGGGCGCTTAAAATCTATTCTATTAACTTTTATCTGCTTTGCGATCGCTGCTTTTTCGATTGAGATTTTATTTAATACCCCATTACTGTTTGCGATTGGGCTGTTCATTTCAACCTTTGGTTTTATCATGCTCGGGGCTATGGGAGCACGCTATGCGAGTATTGCTTTTGGCTCCCTGTTGATCGCCATCTATACCATGTTAGGTGCTCATCAAAGTACCAATATTTGGTTTCAACCCTTGTTACTGCTTAGTGGCAGCGCTTGGTATTATCTCTTATCGATGGTGTGGCATGCCTTTTGGCCGATGCAGCCTGTACAACAAAATTTAGCCACGGTTTTTCTTCAATTAGCCAATTATCTCGATGCTAAATCACAGCTTTTTTATCCCGTGTCTAACTTAGTGCCACAGCCCTATCGAATTGCAGAAGCTAATTTAAATGCCGCAACCGTCAATGCGCTTAATCAATGTAAGGCGACCTTATTAACTCGTTCCAAGCGAGGCCATGTTGATAGTGCCAGTGACCGTTTCTTAAGCCTCTATTTCTTAGCCCAAGATATTCATGAACGGGCCAGTTCAAGCCATTATCGATATCAAGAGTTAGCCGAGCATTTTGGCCGGACCGATGTGCTGTTTCGTTTTAAATATTTGCTGCATACTCAAGCACAGGCCTGTCGTGATATCGCACTTTCGATTCGTTTAGGACAGCCTTATCAACATCGTGATCATTCTATCCTCGCGCTGGATGAAGTGTTTCTATCACTTACCCATTTACAAGAGCAACAACGTCCTGAATGGAAAAGCTTATTAACTCAATTAGGTTATCTTTTCAATAATTTAGCAACGGTAGAAAAACAGCTTAATAATGTCAGTAACCCAGATGTGCATAAATCTGAAGATGATGTGCTCCACGATACCGAAGCCCATTCTCTCAAATCGATGTGGCAACGGCTCACCGCTAATTTCAACTCGGATTCTCTGCTCTTTCGGCATGCGATTCGAATGTCTATCGCGCTCACCACCGGCTATGCCATCTTACAAGGGTTAGGGTTAGAACGGGGATATTGGATTTTATTGACCACGTTGTTCGTTTGTCAGCCAAACTATGCCGCAACACGGCAAAAACTGGTATCACGGATCATCGGTACGTTAGCCGGTCTATTGATCGGGGTTCTTTTACTGACGTTATTCCCATCACAAGAGAGTCAACTGGTCTTTATTGTCATCTCTGGGGTGATGTTTTTTGCTTTTCGCCTTAATAACTACGGCTACGCGACTGGGTTTATCACGCTATTGGTTCTCTTTTGCTTTAACCAATTAGGAGAGGGTTACGCCGTTGTACTCCCTCGCCTTGCTGATACCTTAATTGGTTGTATTTTAGCCGTATTAGCGGTGATTTTTATTTTACCTGACTGGCAATCTAAGCGACTACATAAAGTCATGGCGGAGGCAATTGATGCCAACAAACACTATTTGGCACAAATCATTGGCCAGTACCGCATCGGCAAAAAGGATAATCTAAGTTATCGAATCGCTCGGCGCAATGCACATAATCAAGATGCCGCCTTGTCTGCAGCGGTGAGTAATATGTTAGCGGAACCAGGGAAATACCGAGCAGCAACTGATGAAAGCTTTCGATTTTTAACGCTCAATCACGCGCTATTAAGTTATGTCTCCGCTTTGGGTGCCCACCGGACAAGGATCGATGATGAACAGATCCATCAATTAGTACTGGATTCTCATCGCGTGATCCACCAACACTTAGACATACTGTACCAGCAATTATTCAATCATTGTGACGAATGTGACACTCGTAATATTGACGAAATGAATCTTGAGACAAGATTGGCTGAATGGCGAGAAGAAGATGATAGCTCGGCACGCATGGTGCTGCAGCAGTTGCATCTTATTTACCGAATGCTACCAGAGCTGCATTCATTAGCCAGTAAGTTTGCGGTTCGAGTCAACTGATGTACATGGATGCCTCTCAATCCTCTCGAAGCATCCACGTTATGACACTAAAGCACTTTTGACGTTCTTTGCTGTGGTTAACCTTGCACATCAAGGAAGATAGACATAAGATTAATTAAACAGTGCGGAGAAAAACGATGTCTATTTCAGCCATTTCTTCTGGATATCCCATCATTCAGCAATCGTCCAAGATGGCTGAAGAAGCCGCACTGGATATTCAAAAAAACCAAGCAGAAAACGCTAAGCCAAGCCCACTCTCTTTTAATCAGGTTGATGATCAACCAATCGAAAAAAAAGCACCAGCTCCGGTTGATAATACCCAAGCCATGGTTAACCTCAATCAGGCTCAGCAATACCATCGTGTCGGAACCAGTGTCATTCAGCGAGAGCAGGCCATGATCGGTAGCCTGCTAGATATTCGTATATAAATCCAACGATTCTTCTTACTGCTGGTAAAAAGTCACATTTATACTATATGGAATCGGTTAACAATGGCTCAAAGTAATATCTCGCTGAGCGACGCTCACCCCCTTGATCTGAGCATAAACCGATGATCCTACGCTAAGTTGTAGATCGTCTAATGCCCACTCCGTAATCGTTGACCATAAAAAACAGTTTTCCGCTAACGCCAATTGCAACGCCACACTTTTTCTATTTTCTCCCTGTTGGAGGTGCTCAATAGCCCTTACCTTCGCAGGTAATATATTGCGAATAGAGGTTTTCTGCGGCTTTTGTAATGTGACGGACACATCCGTGGCTCGTATTTTTAATCGAATGGCGGCATTAAGCTCACCGTCAACCTGTTGTACCCAGATCCCCACGTCATCGGCCAGCATAATACAACTCAAACCATATTCTGTTTGGTGCTGAGCAATATAACCTGAGAGTAAGGTACTTTGTTCACTAAAGGCTTGCCAAGGCCGCATCACAGCAGACGACCAAACCGGTTCAACCGGCCCTGAAATTAATTCTTGTCCGTTGTCTAAAACCACTAAATAATCAGCAAGGCGTAAAACCTCATTCATACTATGGGTAACGTATAAAACAGGAATATTAACCGATAGTGTCAATTGTTCCAGAAAAGGCATCACTTCACGCTTGCGAGGAATATCAAGCGAAGCCAACGGCTCATCCATCAATAACAAATCCGGTTTACTTAGTAAGGCTCGCCCAATAGAAACACGTTGTTTCTCGCCACCAGATAAAGCATGGGGATAACGTTCTAATAATGGTTGTAATGCTAAAAGTTGTACGACTTGGTGGAAATAGGCAGGGTCGTTGTCAGTGACACCATAGAGTAAGTTGCCACGAACGCGGTAGTGAGGAAATAATCGCGCATCTTGAAATACATAACCAATTTTTCTTTTTTCAACTGGCACATTTATTTTTTGCTGAGCATGAAACAAGACCCGATGAGGAAGCTCAATTTTTCCATCATCGGGAGTGGTTAACCCACTAATTAAATTAATTAATGAAGTTTTTCCAGAGCCAGAACGACCAAAAATAGCGGTTATGCCGGTTGCGGGTAAATGTAAATCGACACTCAGTGCCATCGACCCAAGCTGTTTATTCACTTGAATATGCAACGAATTCATGCGCTATGTACTCCTAAACGACGTTGCATACGTCGGTTTACCCATTCAGATACAAATAATGATAGCAACGCAATGATGATAGAAATCAGACATAGACGAGCCGCTTCCATCTCTGCCCCTGGCGTTTCTAAAAAGTTGTACATCGCTAAAGGTAAAGTTTGTGTTTCACCCGGAATATTAGAGACAAAACTAATGGTTGCACCAAACTCACCTAAACTACGCGCAAATGAAAGCATGGTACCGGTAATAATCCCCGGTAATATCAAGGGAAGCGTAATGGTAACAAACACTTTCGCTTGCGAAGCACCTAAAGTTCGAGCGGCTTGTTCTAGCTTAGGATCTACGTTTTCGATACTTAAACGAATGGCTCGAACCATCAAAGGTAACGCGATAACCACACAAGCTAAAACTGCACCCCGCCAACTAAAACTAAACGACAAACCCAACCAAGCCGCAAACCATTGGCCGATAAAACCTTGGCTCCCCATTGAAATTAACAACAGATAGCCAACCACAATCGGTGGCAAGACCAATGGAAGGTGAATCACACTATCTAGCAAAGACTTACCGATAAAGGTTTTGCGAGCCAGTACCCACGCAAGGAATACACCAATCGGCAGTAACCATAATACGGTATAACCTGCCACTTTTAAGCTCAGTTGTAAGGCCATCCACTCATAGTCACTGAGCAAATTGTTCATGCGCTATATCCGTATTAAAACCATAAGAGGTTAAGATGCCTTTTGCATCAGAAGAAGTTAAAAAGGTCATGAATGAAGCACTGCTTGGTTTATTATTCAATTGAGCCACCGGATAGTGGATTGGAGAATGTAAAGCGCTGTCAAACTCTAGCACAATCGCAACCTTGTTACTCGTCAACGCGTCGGTTTTATATACCATGCCTAGCGGAGCTTCTCCCCGTTCAACTAAAGCTAACGCCAAACGAACATTATTTGTTTGCGCCAACCGTGAGCGCACGGTATCCCAAACACCTAGGGTTGTAAGTACCTGTTTAGAATAAATACCAATCGGAACGGCATCTGTATTACCAACAGCCAAACGTTCCCCAGTTAAACGTTGTGTCCATTGCTGAGAGTCTGCCACATCAAACGCCGTTAAATTTAAATTAGCCGGCTGGATCAAGACCACTTGATTACTGGCTAATAACGCCACCTGCGCTTCCTGCACCTTATTTTTTCCTATAAGGTACGTCATCCAGTCATCATTTGCGGAGAGAAACACGTCAGCTGGCGCGCCATGTTCAATTTGTCGAGCCAAAGATGAAGACCCCCCAAATACCGCAACAACTTTAGTATCATGGTGCGATTGATAAAGACGAATAAGATCATTAACCGCATTGGTCATTGAGGACGCAGCATAAATATGGACGGTTTCTTGTGCCCAAACCATCGGGCTAAGAAGCAAGGCGATGAGCATGTAAATTCGTTTTTTCATTGTTTACTCGTATCGTGCAATTAATATGTATTGGCGTTGTTATAAACAGAACACAACCACCAGTCGTGCCTATTTTAACCCTAATCTCTGTGATAAAATGGAATAATTTACAGAAATGGCCTGAAATTGGCATAACATTGTTGTATCTTTACGCTTTCCTCGTTTTAGGATGAATCTAATATGCTCAAAATAACCTCTTTAGCTGGTGTTTTACTTTTATCGACGCTTCTTCCCACCACCGCTTCAGCGAATAATTTTGACTACAATTTCTTTGAAGTAAGAACCGCCTTAAATCCTGAATCGATGGGGGCAGAATTCAACACCTATTTTACAGAAAACTCGCACGTTATTGCTCGGATTGATTCTCGCTTTGAAGGTGATTGGGATGCCGCTGGCGGTATTGGCTTTAATGGCCCGATCAATCCATTTGCTGATATCTATGGTCAAATGCTAGTCCATAGTGTCCGTAGCAGTAACGATGAAGGCAATAAAAATGATCTGATGATGGAACTCAACATCGGCACTCGAGTTTGGCTCACCAACCAAATTGAAGGCCACCTGCGTATTGGTCGAAATGAAGACAGATCCGTGTTTATCGGCGGGCTACGCTTCCATTCAACTCAACAGATGACGATTTCAGCAGAAGCGCGCAATGCTGGATTGTGGGGGCCACAGATCAGCATGGGAGTCCGCTTTCAATTTTAGGTTATGATAAATCAATTAAGGTGATAAACCGATGAGAGTTACTCTCATCACCTTACTGATCCGAAAGTCAATTTGCTTTAGCGTACCCCAAACAACTTGGAATTGCAGGTAGACGGCCAGTGAGTGACACATTTGTCTGGAATAAATTTGAACAGCCGTAGACTGGCCTTTGGTGAGAGCCACGAATGGCTCTCATAATCCCCATGAACATAGACAGACGATGCGATTAGGGTGAACGGCATGTATAGGTAAACGAACGAAGCCAACACCGCTGCAATTTCAAGTAGAAGGAGTATAAGTTAATTGATCCAGAGAGCAAGTTCCGGCAACTAGGCTCTCTTTGTCCTTTTTATTCAAACGCTTAATCTGATATTCCAACTGCAACGCTTGGCTCTTATTGGAGCCAACCTCATACTGCCACACTAAAGTCAGTGGCCCCTTGCCTCTTAATGCTTTAGCGCCTTGTCCTTGCTGATGTTGCTTCAAACGGCGCTCAGTGTCCGTACTAATGCCACAATATAAGGCATTTCCGGAAGTCCGAATCAAATACACCCACCAACACGGGCCAGCAGCCGTCAACGAATTCACCACCTTTTAGTGCTGGCGTTCAATCAGTGCCCGTAGCTCTGCGACTTCTTCACGCAAAGCAGCCACTTCTAATGCTAATGTTTCAACTTGAGAAGAGGCGGGTTCAGCCACAGAGCTTGCTGAAAAACTGGCCAGATCAACCTCACCACAAAACAAGTGATGGTATCGAGACTCTCGTTTGCCAGGCTCACGCGGCAATTTCACCACGAGATCTCGTTCAACTAACTGATCTAAGGTGGCTTCGGTTTGCTTAACATCACTAAAGCTGCATAAACGATTGGTGCGAGTTCTCAATTCACCAGGGGTTTGAGGCCCTCGCAGTAATAAACAGCACACTAATGCAAGTTCTTGTTCATCTAGTTTTAAATCACCAAATTCTGTATTACAAAAGCGGTGCTGGTATTTACGAGTGCGGCTATTAAAACTACTTTCATCACTAACTAAACGACGTGCAATGAGCGCTTCAACCGTATCTTGCACCTCTGCTTCTGACAATGAGAGAACAGGATCACGGTTACTTTTCTGATTACAAGCTGTCGTTAAACTATTAAGCGTTAGCGGGTAGTGATCCGGAGTGGTAATGGCTTTTTCAATCAAACAGCCAATAACTCTAGCTTCTAAGTGGGAAAGTTCATTCTGCATTTCTGTTTCCTTATTATCTAAGAGCGTCACGGCCCTAAAATTAACTTTTGGGGTCACGACTTTTCATCTTGCTCAGGCATCAGTACTCACTAATGCTTAATGCTCTAGAATGCAGGCTAGACCAATTAACCGGCCATATTGATCGAGCATGACAATACTAGCGCGGTTTAATTCTATTTCGTGTAGGGCAATGTTTTGCCGTTCATCTAGATAGGCTTGGCAAAATTTCTGTTGTTGCTCAGTCAGGCAAGACTTCGCTTTTGAGCTTGGAACAACAATTTGTGAGCATGACATAATTAAATTAGTTGTTTCATGTTTCATAAAATACATGATATAGCGCCTTCTGATTGATGTACACTAGCACTATATCTAAGGCCCTCAAAAACCACACATTCTGGTGATTTATTCAGCAATATGTCATGAGGTTTGATCTTAGGTCTGTTATGCGTCTTAACGATGTGCTTTAATCTCTGGTAGTGGTATTTATGATAGGAAAAGGGATCTATGAACAGCGTATTTGAAATTGTGAGCTTAGCTCGTCGTAAAAACAAACTGAAACGTGAATTGCTCGATAACGAAAAGAAAGTTCGTGATAACCGTAAACGTGTAGATCTACTAGAAAATTTAGTCGACTACATTAAACCAGACATGACTCAAGAAGAGATCATCGAAATTGTCAAAAAAATGAAATCAGACTACGAAGATCGTGTCGATGACCACATCATTAAAAGTGCTGAAATTTCTAAAGAGCGTCGTGAACTTAGCCGCCGAATTCGTGAACTCACTGAGCAAGATAAGCTCATGACTCAAGGCGGTAAAAAATAAACTCACCTCTGAGTACTTCTTTGTCGATATAAGTCCGCAATAAGCGGACTTTCTTTTTCGAGACAACTTCTCTGAATAGTTCAACAGATAACGTAATAACAAAACTATTATTAGCGTTAATCGTTTGCGTAATCGCTAACCTTCTCCGAAGCTCTTTTTAACGGTTTTACCTCAGATTAACCATTGTTATAGTTTCGATTAGAAAAATTAATTTCGCCCTTTCGGTAAGGCTTTGTCCATTTTCATCATGAAAAACAGCGTGCCACTACTGACCCGGTTTGGGCCAACAGCAAGAGGATAAATAATGGATGTGATTGAAATCATGGGCTACGCTGCCTCAATTATGGTCGCTATCTCCTTAACGATGAAAGACATCGTTAAACTAAGAATATTAAACTTTATCGGTTGTGCTTTATTCGTTGTTTACGGATTAATGATTGATGCTTGGCCTGTCGTGGCAACCAATGCCTTTATCGCTTGTGTTAATGTCTACTTTTTAGTGAAGATGCAACAAGCAAAAAAGGCTGAAGGCGTACAAAGCGCCGCCTAAATACCCCAAGCAAGATAGCAGAGTCGGTGGTAAAGATTCAGTGAACCCGATGCACCATAAAAACGATGCAAGTGGAGCAAACCAATACAGCCAATAGCACTGCTATCTTCAAATAAAAAAACGATAGCCCGACGCTCTGCCGGGCTTAGTCATCATGAGCCATTATTACTCGTCTTCGTAATGTAATTCAGCCCAAGACTGAGCGCATTTCACGGCACGTTTCCAACCGCGATAGCGACGTTGACGCTTCTCTTCATCTTGATGTGGCATAAATGAACGATCAATTTCTGCTTTATTCTGCAGCTCTTCTAACCCATCCCAGAAACCAACGGCAATCCCCGCTAAGTAAGCGGCTCCCAATGCGGTCACCTCTGTAACTTTAGGACGATGAACTTCCGTATCAAGCACATCGGATTGGAACTGCATTAAAAAGTTATTGGCTACCGCCCCTCCGTCGACACGCAGCGCCGCCAATTTAATACCAGAATCCGCCTGCATCGCATCCAACACATCACGCGTTTGGTAAGCAATGCTTTCTAATGTCGCACGGATAATATGGTTAGCATTCACGCCACGTGTTAATCCAACAATGGTACCGCGCGCGTACGCATCCCAGTAAGGCGCACCAAGCCCAGTAAAGGCAGGAACAACGTACACGCCATTCGACGTGTCGACTTTTGTTGAAAAATATTCTGAATCATGAGCATCGGAGATCAATTTCAATTCATCACGCAGCCACTGGATAGAGGCTCCCCCCATAAAGACCGCACCTTCTAATGCATAAGCTGGTTCGCCTTTCGGGCCACAGGCTAATGTGGTGAGCAAGCCATTTTTAGAGATCACTTTTTCTTGCCCAGTATTCATTAACAAGAAACAACCTGTACCATAAGTATTTTTCGCCTGCCCCGCTTGCACACACATTTGACCGTATAAAGCCGCTTGTTGATCACCGGCAATACCCGCAATAGGGATCCGTGTTCCTCCCTTGCCTCCAATGTTAGTTTGGCCATAAATTTCAGAAGAAGATCTCACTTCTGGCATCATATTAAGCGGAATATCAAATTCTTTTAATATTTTCTCATCCCAGTGTAATTTATTGATGTTAAATAACATGGTTCGAGATGCATTGGTATAATCCGTCACATGAACTCGGCCTTGAGTCATCTTCCAGACCAACCAAGTATCCACGGTTCCAAACAATAACTTACCCGCTTCGGCATCTTCGCGTGCCCCTGGCACATTATCCAGAATCCATTTGATTTTGGTGCCTGAGAAATAAGGGTCAAGCAATAGTCCAGTATTTTCTCGAATATAGGCTTCTAGCCCTTCACGCATCTTCAATGTTTCGCAAATTTCGGCCGTACGACGGCATTGCCACACGATGGCGTTGTAAACCGGCTTTCCTGTTTCTTTATTCCAAACAATCGTTGTTTCACGTTGGTTAGTAATCCCGATTGCCGCAACTTCATCGCTACGAATACCAGATTTACCCAACACTTCAACCAAGGTTGACGTTTGAGTTGCGTAAATTTCCATTGGATCGTGTTCAACCCATCCCGCTTGAGGATAAATTTGAGTAAATTCACGCTGAGAAACGCTGACAATATTGGCATCATGATCCAGTACAACGGCTCGAGAACTGGTGGTGCCTTGATCAAGGGCAACGACATATTTTTGCTCAGTCATGGTGTGTTCCTTATTATTTCACGTTCGAATAAATCGACTAAATAGCATAATGTGTGGCATTTATACGTGTGCTTGCTCGCTTTCTTCTGCTTTATCACACTGATTAGGAATCGTACATCCTGTCCCCACTTTCGGAAGATAAACCGCAATAAATTTCGGATACGCCCAACCACCAAAACAGGCACCAGCGATCGGTGCGACAATCGGGACAATAAAGTAAGGAATATCTTTAGCACCGCTCAAGGCATAATCCCAGCCAGCAAAATAAGCAAATAGCTTAGGCCCAAAATCTCGCGCTGGATTCATCGCAAAACCTGTCAATGGGCCAAGCGACCCACCGATAATCGCGATTAACACACCGATCAGAAGTGGATTTAATGCGTTACGGTGCGCACCATTGTTTTCATCTCCTAGAGCCAAGATGCCAAACATCAACACCGCGGTAATGACAAACTCTACCGCCATGGCACCAGAAAAAGAAAGAGACGCATGCGAATAGGTAGAAAAAACCCCCGCAGTAGCAAGTGCTTCTTGGCTATTGCGGGTGAAATTATGAGCGATTTCGTAATCAACAAAAAGGTTACTGTATAGACTGTAGACTAACGCCGCTGCACAAAAAGCGCCGAGTGTTTGTGCAATGATGTAAGGGATTACTTTCGCTTTATCAAAGCCGTGAAATGCGGCCAGGGCTACCGTCACGGCAGGGTTAATATGAGCCCCGGAAACGCCTGCGGTGCAATAAATAGCAATCGCGACTCCGAGCCCCCAAATGATACTGATTTCCCATTGGCCAAACTGAGCATTGGTTAAAACTAATGCCGCAACGCAGCCGACCCCAAAAAAAATGAGCAAACCCGTACCGATAAATTCTGCGATACACTCTCCTAATAGAGTATGTTGTTTTGTTCGCGCCATAGTAAGCATCCTTGTGTTTATTTACAGCTTGAGTGGTTTACACGTTGTTTGTGTGCAGCACAATCTGCCACAGAACCATCAACTCGCAAATAAACAAAGATTACTAATGAGCGTTCGAGCACATAAATGTTAATGTTAAACTCGTTTTTTGTTAAACAACGCAATTTTTTGATCAACCCATTGCATGAATCACTCATAAAAAACAACGCTAAATAAAGTAAAAACACAACCGCATAGAAATCATCTTTTAGTGTTACACCTTTTTAAATCAATCCCATTGTCAAGCGTCAGCAACATTTTGCTAGACAAGACTTTTACCACTTCAAATGTAATCAAAAGGTTACACAGACTACTATCGCCATTCTAAAGTGTTGCTACATTTCACCATCACACGCTAAAAATGAACTTTCCCTTTGGTTGTTTGTTTCGTTCGAGCTTTTGTGAGCAAGGTTACGAACACAAAGTTATAAAAATGACACAATAACTATTAGTACAACGAATAACGATCAGCATAACGGATAAAAATAGGGTAACGGTCATGACGGCAAAGCAACGAATGGAAACTGACGTAGTCATCATCGGAGGTGGCGCAACGGGTACGGGAATTATGCGCGATTGCGCATTACGAGGTATCCCGTGCATTCTTTTGGAAAAAGACGATATTGCTTCTGGTACGACAGGCCGAAATCACGGCTTGCTCCACTCAGGCGCTCGTTATGCAGTCACAGATCCTGAATCAGCTAAAGAGTGTATCCAAGAAAATCAGATTCTCAAAAAAATTGCCAAACACTGTGTAGAAGCAACCGACGGCTTATTTATTACCTTGCCGGAAGATGACTTAGCTTTTCAAGCACGTTTTATCGATGCCTGTACTCAGGCTGGAATCGAAACTTCCCGCTTAACACCCAAGCAAGCATTGGCATTAGAGCCAAATGTCAACCCTGCTTTGGTCGGTGCTATTAAAGTTCCCGATGGAACGATCGATCCTTTTCGTCTCTGTGCATCCAATGTCTTGGATGCCAAAGAGCGGGGAGCACAAATCATTAATCGCACCATCGTCACTGGCCTTATCCGCCAAGGTGACACTATCTTAGGTGTCCACTGCCTACAACTAAGCACTCATCAATCGTTTGATATTTATGCAAAACAAGTCATTAATGCGGCGGGAATCTGGGGACAAAATATCTGCGAATACGCCGATCTGAATATCAAAATGTTTCCAGCAAAAGGCTCTTTGCTGATTCTGGATTATCGAATTAACAACCTTGTGATCAATCGCTGCCGAAAACCGTCGGATGCCGATATTTTAGTCCCTGGGGATACCATTTCGTTAATTGGCACCACCTCAGAACACATCGATTATGACCAAATCGATCACTTACACGTCACCGATCACGAAGTGGATGTATTACTCAAAGAAGGAGCAAAGTTAGCTCCAATTATGGCAAATACACGCGTTTTACGTGCTTATGCTGGCGTACGACCTTTAGTTTCAGTCGATGATGATGGAAGTGGACGCAATATCAGCCGAGGAATTGTACTGTTAGATCATCAAGAACGAGATGGTTTGAATGGGTTAACGACCATTACCGGCGGCAAATTAATGACCTACCGATTAATGGCTGAATGGGCAACTGATCTCATCGCAAAAAAACTGGGGAATCAGCAACCTTGTACGACGCATCTACAGCCACTTCCTGGTTCAAATGAAACCCCAAAAGAGGTCAAAAAAACCGCCAGTATCGCCAAACCCGTTTATGAGTCGGCCATTTATCGTCATGGGGAAAGAGCAAAAGCCTTCTTAACCGATGAGATGAAAAACCAAGCCATTATTTGCGAATGTGAAATGGTCACTGCCGGAGAGATTGAATACGCGATTACCCAGCTCGATGTGAATAACTTGGTCGACTTACGCCGTCGAACTCGTCTTGGAATGGGGCCTTGTCAGGGAGAGTTGTGCAGCTACCGAGCTGCGACCCTCTTTTCAGAATATGGCCACTGTACAGGTCAGCAGTCTAGCCAATTACTTACCGAATTTCTTGAAGAGCGCTGGAAAGGAATTAAACCCATTTTTTGGGGAGATGCTCTACGAGAAGCCGAATTTAGTTACTGGATTTATGATGGGCTACTCGGCGCAGGAGAGCTGAATCAAGCCAATAATCATAAGGAGAATAACCAATGATGCACTATGATATTGTGGTGATCGGCGGCGGAATTGCAGGATATACGGCGGCAATTCGTAGCTTACAAGCAGGAAAGAAAACCTTATTGATCAACCAAGGGCAAAGTGCGTTACATTTTTCTTCCGGCTCAATTGATGTACTCGCCAAACTCCCGGATGGTAGCCCTGTGACTCATCCTTTTGAGGCACTCAACCAACTGAAACAGCAAAATGACCAACATCCTTACCACCTTGTAGGACAACCATTATTAATGGAGGGGCTGGACTGGTTCAAACGTACCATTACGGATGCTGGGCTCCCAATGCTCCATCACCCACAAGGAGCGAATCATCAACGCATCACTCCGTTAGGTACATTGAAAGCCACTTGGCTTTCCCAGCCGTTCGTTTATCAACACCATGATGCCCTCCCTTTTAAACGTATTGTGGTTATCGCTATCGACGGTTACCGAGATTTCCATCCACAAATGTTGCAGGATAATCTTCGCCAACACGTTGATTTTGCCAATACACACATTGAACATAAAACCATTACCTTACCCGGCTTTGATGCGTATCGGCGTAATCCAAATGAGCTTCGGTCGATTGATATAGCGCGTTTTCTCAAACAACAAAGTGCATGGGATCACCTGTGTCACGCATTAACTGCGCTCGCAACACCTGATGATTTGGTGATCCTACCAGCCATTATGGGCAACGGTGATGGGCTAATCTTGATGAATAAGCTACGTGAGGCAACACAATTACATTTTCATGAAGTACCCACGATGCCGCCCTCTCTGCTTGGTATTCGGATTGAAGAAACGCTTAACCGTATCTTTATTCAACTGGGAGGCACTCAGTTGAAAGGAGATAAAGTCGTTCGCGGCACATTTACTAACGGTCAGTTAAACGAAATTTATACCCAAAATCTACGAGATATCCCAGTACAAGCACCATACTTTATCATGGCGACAGGAAGTTATTTCAGCCAAGGATTGGCAGCCACGCAAGATCAGATCTCTGAACCAATCTTTGGGCTGAAGGTCAGCTATCCTCAACAGCGGACGTTATGGCGAAATAGGAACTTTTTTGCACCTAAGGCTCATCCATTTATGACCTTTGGCGTACAAACCAATGCACAGCTGAATCCTTATCAACAAGACATCGCGATCAAAAATCTATATTGCTGTGGTTCGATGCTATCTGGCTACGATCCGGTATTTGAAGGTAGCGGTGGCGGAGTAGCGATTGCAACAGCTTACTATGCCATTAAACAAGCGCTACAAATTGATTCTACTATTTATTCGACTCTGGAGGCGCGAGTATGAACACCCCCTTCTCTCAAGCAGCTCCTCAAAACACCAGTTTTGATCAATGTATTAAGTGCACCGTGTGTACCGTTTATTGCCCTGTAGCAAAAGCTAACCCCGATTATCCGGGCCCCAAACAATGTGGCCCAGATGGTGAACGTTTACGTATTAAAAGCCCTGAATACTATGATGAAGCCTTAAAATATTGTACCAACTGCAAACGCTGTGAAACGGCGTGTCCTTCTGGAGTCAAGATCGGTGATTTGATTGCTGTCGCTCGCGGTAAATATGGTAAAAAACCGCTAAATCCCAAACTTGTCCGGGACTATGTATTGAGTCACACCGATTTATTTGGCTCTCTTGCCACACCGTTTGCTCCTGTGGTCAATTTCGCAACAGCTTTACCCGTGGTAAAAAAGATCATGCACAAAACCATTGGCGTACATGATCATAAAGCACTCCCTAAATATTCACAGGGTACTTTTCGTCGCTGGTTTAAACAAAACTGTACCCGTCAACCACTGTATCAACGGCAAGTAACTTACTTCCACGGCTGTTATGTGAATTATAACCACCCCCAATTAGGCAAAGATTTAGTACGCGTTCTCAATGCTATGAATATTGGGGTGCGCTTACTCGAAAATGAAAAATGTTGTGGTGTACCTTTAATCGCCAACGGCTTTCACGACAAAGCTCGAAAAAATGCTTTGCTCAATATCAAACATATTGAATCCGCAGTTGAAGATTACCAAACCAAAATCATCTCTACATCATCGACTTGTTCTTTCACCCTTCAGCAAGAATATCCTCATGTACTCGGAGTGGATAACAGTAAAGTGGTCAATGAGATTGAATATGTCACTCGCTTTTTACTCAAAGAATTTATGAGTGGGAATGCTCCAGCAATGAAACCGCTTCATTTAAAAGTGGTCTATCACACCCCTTGTCATTTAGAACGAAGCGGTAATGTAATGTTTACTATCGAGTTGCTGCGTATGATCCCTGGGCTGGAGTTGATCGTGTTAGAGAGTGAATGTTGTGGATTAGCCGGTACGTATGGGTTTAAAGAAGAAAACTACGACGTATCGATGAAAATTGGCAACCATTTATTTAGCGCCATTAATCATTCCGAGGCAGATTTTGCAGTCACAGATTGTGAAACATGTAAATGGCAAATAGAGGAAAACACCCAACAAGAGTGCCTACATCCCATTAGCTTGCTTGCCATGGCGCTTGCTTAACCCATTAGCCTATTTCAAGCAAGCCGACTTTTCGAGCTGGTTTTTGTCGCTGTTTGAGGCTTCTTTCTACACGGCTGAGGCTTTGAAATATAGTGGCTCTACATAAGTAGTGGCTCTATATGATAAGTCGATAACGCCGTAGAAAGAAGCCATCTCGGCTCCTTACAATCATTTATTCTATTGATGTGATAGGGGCCGTTTTTGACAATGTTCAATGGCTTGTTGCAATAAAGCTAACGCTGTTTGTTCACAAGGAGGTAATTGTGCATCACTCTTGGCCAGTGGGGTTACACGTTCACCCCATTTTATATGGCCTGCTCCCCAAGTGAGTCCAGCGCCAAAGGCGGCAACTAGCAGATCATCGCCAGCCGCCACTCGTCCTTGTTCGAGTGCTTCACATAACGCAATAGGAACGGTCGCTGCTGAGGTATTGCCATAGTGTTGAATATTCACAAATGCTTTGCTTTGATCAATGCCTGCTAGATCACACAAGGTGTGAATAATACGGATATTAGCTTGATGTGGAACCATCACATCAATATCTTGCTGAGCCAGCCCACTACGAGCTAAGACTTGCTGTACTGCTGCCCCCATACCTTTAACCGCCCGCTTAAAGATCTCTTTACCAACAAAATCAAATGCCCAATAACCATTATCAGCAGCGAAGCGATCCATCGAACTGCCAAACTTAGGTACCGCAAGAATATCTCGCCCTTGAGCATCGCAGCCAATTTGAGTGTGTTGTAGCCCTAACGGTTGCTCCGTTTTACTCAATACCACCGCACCAGCACCATCACCAAATAAAACGGCGGTATCTCGCTTAGTCCAATCAATGTAAAAAGAGAGGTGCTCGGCACCAATCACCAATGCATGGCGATAGTAACTGGCTTGCATCAAACGAGTCGCCGTTTCAAGCCCGTAAATAAACCCAGTGCAAGCGGCATTCAAATCAAAAGCAGCAGCGTTATCAATCATCAAGTTTTGTTGAATTTTGGACGCAATATTAGGAATTAATGAATCTGGAGAACAGGTCGCAACAATAATTAAATCGATATCTTGAGCATTAATACCAGCACAAGCGATGGCGTGTTGGGCCGCAACGGTTGCTAAATCAGAGGTATCCACATGACTGATACGGCGCGCTTCAATCCCCGTTCGAGTCCGGATCCACTCGTCACTGGTGTCAAGAAACGTACTTAAATCTTCATTAGAGAGCGAGGCGGGAGGTAAACATTTACCCCAACCAGTAATTTCAGCATAATATTGAGTCATTATCGTCCTGCTTTGTTGTTGTCATTTTTCAGGGGGAGTCAACTGATGTCGTAATCTACGCCATTCATACCCCGCCCTTGATACAGAAAATAGCGATTTTTTGTTAAAATCGTGCATAAAGTTCTCAGTATACGCCGATTTAACCGCTCAAGTTAAGTCTGAGTCACTCACAATGATGATAAAGAGGAAGTTATGTCAACATTCACCACTCGTTGCTCTGCCTGCCATGGGCTAAATAGAATCCCATCAGATCGCGTTTCCGAAAGCCCTCGATGTGGCAAATGCCAAACCCCATTATTAGATGGTGCCCCGATTGAAGGAACCTTAGCCAATTTCGATACGCTTCTAAAAAGTGCTCAACCCGTCGTCGTCGATTTTTGGGCCCCTTGGTGCCACCCTTGTGTTGGATTTGCCCCCATTTTTGCAGAAGAAGCCAAAAAGCAACAAGGCCGCCTCCGGTTTATTAAAATCGATACCGAAGCACAGCCCGAATTGGCGAAAAGATATCAAATTCGCAGCATTCCAACCATTATGGTGTTTAAACATGGCCAAAAAATAAATATGATCAATGGTGCACTAGCAAAAGGACAATTTAATCAATGGATAAATCAAACTACTGAACAATAATTCATTCAATAAAACGAGCGGTAAAGTTGGTCTATCCCCTGCAATTAGTCCAACTTTATCGTTGTTTATTCACAAGGAATGATTGATAGATTTATTTTATCGTCAAGAGCATTATTTTTCATTTTACCTTTCTAGCTTAAAGTCTCATATTCGCCGCGAATCTCTTCCACCATCCACATCCTGTGAGGCGAAAACTATGAACATGCATCCAACTTCCGTTCATCGTATTTCTGTACCGGTTATTGCGTTAACTCTTTATGCGGTCGCCTCCGGATATTTGATGAGCGTCATTCCGCTCATGCTTTCCCACTATGGGTTAGAATCCTCGCTCGCCAGTTGGTTAGCCAGTGTTTTCTATGCGGGTCTATTGCTGGGGGCGCTATTTATGGAACCGCTGGTGAATCGCTTTGGTCACCGCAATGCTTTTATTGGCTGCTTGCTTCTTTTGCTCGCTTCTATTGTGATTTTGCCAATCAATCACCACAGCCTAGTTTGGCTAACTGCACGCTTTATTGCGGGAATTGCTGTGGCGGGCGTATTTGTGGTGGTGGAATCTTGGCTACTACATGGTAACGAGTCAGGCCGAGCAAAAAGACTCGGTATTTATATGGCATCACTTTATGGCGGAACGGCCATTGGACAATTGGGCATTGGTTTTCTCGGTGTCGCGGGCTCAATGCCTTTTATCGCAATTTGTTCACTCTTGATACTCGCAACCGTGGTATTGATTTATGGTAAGTCAGATCAACCCTCAACAGAAGCCGGGCAAAGCCTGTCATGGAAACAAATAACCAAACTCAGTCACGCCGCAGTGATAGGTTGCTTAGTTTCTGGTTTAGTGTTGGGAGCGATTTATGGCTTGATGCCCGTCGAGCTAGCCGAACGTGGGATCAGTCACACAGAGGTTGGTCGCTTAATGGCTTTAGTCATCCTTGGCGCAATGGCGGTACAACCTCTGGTTCCTTGGTTATCAAAACACCTAGGACGAACTCTGCTTATGGCACTGTTTTGCTTGTTAGGTGCAACGTCAGCGGTACTGCCATTATTGGATAACCAAATGGGCACACTGGCCGTTAGCTTGTTTATGCTTGGCATGGCGACTTTTGCACTCTATCCGATTGCGATTAACCTAGGCTGTGACAAGCTCGATGCTCACTATATTGTGTCTGCGACTCAAGTGATGCTATTTAGCTATAGCATTGGATCCGTCGCTGGCCCAGTTCTGGCTGATTGGTTTCTTCAAACCAACCAAAGCTTACTGGGTTATCTATTTGTCACCTTGCTAGCAACCTGCTTGTACATGCTCGCTGCCAGCCTAAAAACCAAACGCCAATGGGTGGCCGGAGAGTAACACTTAAAAAGGGTAACTGAGGTTACCCTTTTTTGTTATTCACTTTCAATCGCTCTGCTGACGACAAGCTGTATTGACCATACTGCGACTATTTTATCGTCGGTTAATCCCTTGTCGCTAAGTATTTTTCATCCATCCTTACGAATAGATTGAGTTGAACGATAAAAACTCGTAAGCTCACCATCCACGACTTAAGCGGCTAGTCACTCACATGAACCGTAAAAAACGAATTAATCAAATTTTAAAATCTAAGCAGAAGAAGCAAAATGCCAAGCTACATAAAAGTGGCAAGCCTCGTTATATTGCTAAGGCTGAGCGAGAACAAACCGCACTATCACCATCCGATGAAATAGAAGGCCAAGAAACTTCCCTTACCGATTTAGAGCGGTCATAAAACCGCCAAAATGCGTTCCCCCACCGCCAACACCAACGAATGGCAAACGCTAGAGCAATAGAGGCAGCTCGATTGCTTGATACTCATCTGCCACCTCGATTAAGTTTTTAGCGGTTAACCCCGGCACACCATACACGATCACCCGAGTGCCAAAGCGACGTTGAATTCGTTCAACCAACAACTCAAAATCACCATCACCTGAGACTAAAATCAAGGTATCCACTTGTGAAGCTAGCTCATAAGCATCCAGCGCAATGCCAACATCCCAATCACCTTTAGTACTGCCATCTCCACGTTGAATAAACGGTTTTAATACCACTTCAAAACCAATTCCGCGCAGAATATGGTGAAACTGTCGTTGACGAGTATCGTGCGTAGCAATCGCATAGGCATTGGCTTTTACTACCTGTCGCGTTGCTGTCGCCATTGACCAAAATTGATTGTAGTTAAAGTGCCGCCCGTAACGTTCGCGGCAGGTGTAATAAACGTTTTGTACATCGACCAATATGGCGATCTTTTCCATCAGTATCTTCTATTCAATTGAAATTAACTCATGCCTTCGGATTCAATCACCCAATGAGTAAAGAGAAAGATACTTTAACACACTCTAGTTCTGACCCACTATCCTTTGCTGAATTCTCTTACTCATAGTCGCACCTCATTGAGCGAAATCGTGTTACCACTTAAGCAAAAAACCAAGCAAAAACCTTTCGTACACATACCTTTAATTATAAGAAAAAACAAACAAAAAAAGTAAAACACTTACCGAGTATGACAAAAATTAAAAAAGCGGTATGATTAGCCCGTAAAAATAATTTGCACTCTAATTATTTAATTCACTTTTAACGCATTCATCACTTCTCTAACTGTAGAAAAGTGACGAATGCGATACTGATCGAGTCATACGATGGAAGACGCATTAAAAAAATACAGTATAGAAACCACCGACTACCGAGTGGGACAAGATAACGTTCAGAAATGGGGGTTTGATGTTCATAACCCTGTTTTTGGCATCAGTGCCGGATTAATCATTTTCTTTTTAATTTCAATTATCTGGGTTGGCCCAACGACAGCGAAAGAGGTGCTCGACACCCTAAAGAACAGCATTATTCAAGAATTTGATGTTTTCTTTATGTGGATAACGAACTTCTTTTTATGCTTTGCTTTAATCTTGATGATCTCTCCACTGGGTAAAATTCGCCTAGGTGGAAAAGATGCCACCCCGGATCACTCTCGTCCCTCATGGCTCTCGATGCTTTTTGCCGCAGGAATGGGCATCGGCTTACTATTCTGGAGTGTGGCTGAACCGACCGCTTACTATACCAATTGGTGGGGAACTCCTTTTAATGTCGCAGCCAATACTCCTGAAGCGAAATCATTAGCCATGGGCGCGACCCTATTCCACTGGGGAATTCATGGCTGGTCCATTTATGCCATCGTCGCTTTATCGCTCGGATTTTTTACCTTCAATAAAGGTCTCCCTTTATCCATTCGTTCAGTGTTCTATCCCATTTTTGGTGATCGCGCTTGGGGATGGCTAGGCCATGTTATTGATATTATGGCTGTATTAGCAACCTTATTCGGGCTGGCGACTTCATTAGGTTTAGGCGCTCAGCAAGCCACAAGTGGCATTAACTATATCTTTGGAACGAATGGCGGCATCGGTATGCAATTTACCGTTATCATTTTTGTTACGCTTATTGCCATCATCTCCGTATTTCGAGGGATCAATGGTGGTGTCAAAGTGCTTAGTAATATTAATATGCTGTTTGCTTTTGCACTGTTGATTTTTATGATCATCGTCAGCTTTACTATCACTTTACAGTCGATCCCTGATACCTTCATGGCGTATGTTGAAAATATTCTTCCGCTAAGTAATCCTCATGGGCGGGAAGATGAAATCTGGATGCATGGTTGGACTGTATTCTATTGGGCATGGTGGATTTCATGGTCACCTTTTGTCGGCATGTTTATCGCACGAGTGTCAAGAGGGCGAACGGTTCGTGAGTTTATCCTTGCGGTGGTCTTTATTCCTACGTTATTAATTTTAATTTGGATGTCTGTTTTTGGCGGTGTTGCGCTCGATCAAGTTGCCAATCACATCGGTGAACTAGGAGCCAATGGACTGACGGATATTTCATTAACATTGTTCCATGTTTATGAACAATTACCGTTTGGCAGCGTTATTTCTCTCATTTCTATTGGATTGATTTTAATTTTCTTTATTACCTCAGCCGACTCAGGATCACTTGTTATTGATAGTATTACCGCTGGTGGTAAAGTCGATGCGCCCGTTCTACAACGTATTTTTTGGGCTATTATTGGTGGGGCGATTGCTGCGGTCATGCTTTGGGTTGGCGGCCCAGAGGCACTACAGGCCCTGCAATCTGGAGTAGTCGCTACAGCGTTGCCATTCAGCTTTGTGCTACTCTTAATGTGTTTCAGTTTGATCCAAGGGTTAAGAACTGAACAAACCTTATATCGTTAATACATGCATAATTAATACAAGGCCAGCGATTGTTGGCCTTTTTTGATTATCCCCTTGCTACTTGAAGCTGCAAGAGCGTTGGTGACGTTCGTTCACCCCAATCACATCGCCTATCAATGCCGTAATTCTGAATGCTCACCATTAACCGCCATCATTGATACGATAGCAAAGTAATGGTAAAGGTGACCTTCGGATAGAAAAAGCAACGTTGCTGCTTACGAAAGATTCTAGCAGTGAAAGTGAAGCTAGGTTGAATAGAGGGCGAATTTATTCACATAAGTGAAATAAATCAACGGATACACCGGCAACCGCCTTGCCAATTAGATTAAGAGAAAGGCTAAAACAAAAAAACCAGCTCAATGCTGGTTACGATTAATAACAGAGATTGATAGTAATGGAGGCGCGTCCCGGAGTCGAACCGAGGTCCACGGATTTGCAATCCGCTGCATGGCCACTCTGCCAACGCGCCTTTACTGTCTTTCGATAGATGGTGCCCCGGGCCGGACTTGAACCGGCACGACTCGAAAGTCGAGGGATTTTAAATCCCTTGTGTCTACCAATTTCACCACCAGGGCAACGCGCATTACGCTAGGCTCACACTATCTATTCCCGTTTCGCCTTGGGAACGAGACGTACTTTAACGTATTCAGCCATAAGGTCAATAAAAAAATCACTAAAATCAATCAAATGGTTAATAAACACCCCAAGCAGTATAGATAGGCATCAAATAGGATGATTCTCAAACAGCTTTGTGCAATAACGTTATCTGCTCACACAAATTAAACTCCGGATGTATGACGAAGAACTCACCATCATTTATTAATACCTCCGCTTGATCCTTAAGTCAAAACGACATTAAAACCAACCAGCAAAGAAGCGCTTAATGCTATCGAACAGACGTTTAAACCAGTTCCCTTCTTCCACTGTTTCCAAAGCCACTAGCGCGGCTTCTCCAACTTGATGTCCATCAACTTGATAAATCACTTTGCCAATCACCTCGCCCTGTTTCAGTGGCGCTTCCAGCTCCTTATCTAATTCAATAACACCGCTGAGTTTTGCTAATTCACCTTTAATAAGCGTTAAATAAGTCGTGTGTGCAACCCCGACCGCAACTTGATCTTGCTTCCCGCTCCAAATTCTGACGCTCTCTAGCACTTCATTGTTTTGATGGGGTGAGATGGTTTCAAAAAACCTAAAGCCATAGCTGAGTAATTGTTTACTTTCTGATTCTCGTGATTTTTGGCTATTTGCTCCCATGACAACCGAAATTAAACGCATATCACCATCGGTTGCTGAGGTTGCTAAGCTGTAACCAGCTCCGCTGGTAAAGCCGGTTTTCATTCCATCGACATTCAAACTGCGATCACGTAACAGTCCATTACGGTTGTATTGAGTAATGCCGTTATACGAGAATGACGTTTCGCTATAAAGCGGGTAGATTTCCGGTAAATCACGAATAATCGCTTGGGCGAGTTTGGCTATATCATAAGGCGTGCTGTATAGCCCCTCACTATCGAGGCCATGAGGATTGGTAAATGAGGTGTTTTCTAACCCCAGTTTTTGGGCCCATAAATTCATTAGATCCACAAAAGCACTTTCTGAACCTGCAACATGCTCAGCAATGGCAACGCTAGCATCATTGCCAGACTGCACAATAAGCCCTCGATATAAGTCCATCATGTTGACTTGCTTTCCAACCTCGATAAACATCTTTGAAGAATCTGGAAAGTTTTTAGCCCAAGCTTTATGGCTAATGGTCACTTGATCAGCTGCGCTAATTTTACCTTGCTTAAGACCTTGTCCCGCCACATAGGAGGTCATCAATTTTGTTAAGCTAGCAGGGTTTAGCCGCTCATGAGCATGATGTTGAACCAATACCCTTCCCGTGTGGTAATCCATCAACACATACCCTTTCGCCGAAAGTTGAGGCGGATTCGGCACGACAATGGGTGTAGAATGACCCAGACTTGGCAAAAGAGACAATCCGATCGTAGACAACACGATTGACTTGATATTTTTCATAATCTATATCCCAAAAAATCATGCAAAAATAAATCACTGGCTTTAGATTACCTTGTTTCGAGATCGGTATTAAGACCGTTATGTAAACGAACGTAACAAACCGATTCATTTCCTACGCTTGATTAAAAGTTAGGTAATTTTGGACATTAAAAACTGATAAAAAAACCGAGCGTACACAAGCTCGGTTTCCATCAGCAGCTAACGTCTAGTTATTCTATTTCTTGACGAGATGCCCACACATAAAGCAGCTCCAAGGCAATCGTTGCTCCCGCTAAAGCGGTCACATCACTCTGATCATAAGGAGGAGACACCTCTACGACATCCATCCCAACCAAATTGATGCCTTTGAGTGCCCGAATAATTTTTAAAATTTTATCGGAATTTAAACCACCACACACCGGGGTACCGGTACCGGGAGCAAACGCAGGATCTAAACAATCGATGTCAAACGTCAAATAGACCGGCTTATCGGCAACAATCTGACGAATTCGCTCAACAATCTCCTCAACTGGCATGTCATTGGCTTGCATCGCATTAATCACATTAAAACCGTGTCCTTGCTGTTTATACTCGGTTCGAATACCAATTTGGACCGAATGTTTCGGTGAAATCAATCCTTCTTTGGGAGCATGATAAAACATCGTCCCATGATCATAAGCACTGCCATTAGCATAAGTATCAGTATGCGCATCAAAATGAATCAATGCCATTTCACCGACATGCTTGGCATAAGCACGTAAGATCGGCAAAGTAATAAAATGATCGCCCCCTAATGCAAGTAACGTTTTACCACTTTTGACGATTTCATTTGCGGCCGCCTCTAGACGATAAGTAAAATCTTCCGCATCACCGCAATCAAACACTAGATCACCGGCGTCAATCACCTTGGTTTGCTCAAATAAATTGAACTCCCAAGGAAATTTTTTGCCTTCCCACGCTAAATTCACCGATGCACGACGAATCGCATCCGGCCCCATTCTAGCTCCCGGGCGACCCGATGTAGCCATATCAAGCGGAACCCCAAGTACAACGACATCGGCTTCAGTATCGACTGGGTTTCTCACATACGGGCGACGGACAAAAGTCATCGCATTGGAGTAGAGTGAATAATCAGTTTTCGTAAACAAATCATTCATTTAAAAATCCTCTAAATAAGTATAACCACTCAGGCCTTGTTCTAACTCTTCCAGCACGGTTGCCTGCTCTTGCTCTGCCACTCGCTGACTGACTAGCTGACGATAATTGGCACGAATTGCATCGACATCAATATGAACATAACGCATCATATCCGCAACCGTATCGCCTTCATTGATAAAGGTAATTTCTGACTCACCTTGATCATTGATATGCACAACCACGCTATGAGTATCGCCAAATAAGTTATGCATATCACCTAAAATTTCCTGATAGGCTCCAACTAGGAAAAATCCCATCAGATAGGGCGTATCTTTCGACCAAGCAGGAACGGGTAAGGTGGTTTCAATACCCTGTCCTTCGACATATTGCTCTATTGCGCCATCTGAGTCGCATGTAATATCCAACATCACCGCTCGCCGATCGTCGACATGCTCTAACCCCGACAAGGGCAATACGGGAAATACTTGATCAATTCCCCATGCATCTGGTAAGGATTGAAAAAGTGAAAAGTTGACAAAAAATTTATCAGCCAACCGTTCTTGTAACTCATCTAAAATGGGGCGATGGAAACGGTTTTTCGTACTCATTTTTAAACGTAGTTCATGATAAATACGTAACGAAAGTTGTTCGATCCATGCGCGATGGGGTAAGTTAATCACCCCGGACGCAAAGAGCGTGTGCGCCTCGGATAAATCACTCTGGGTATCATTGTAAATCTCAATTAACGCTCGAGCATCGGTTCCTTCTCGTAATGTTTCCCAACTACGCCACATATTTTGCATCAATAACGGAGCATCGGCATCCGGCTCACTGATCGTTTCAGGGCTATAAATCTCTGTTCCAATCACATTGGTAATTAATACCGCATGATGAGCAGTAATTGAACGGCCCGATTCAGAAATAATGATCGGTTTCGGTTGTTGATAAAGAGTGCACATATCCGCAACAACACTGACAATATTGCGTGCATACTCTTGCAGACCATAGTTCATAGAATTGGAAGACTGGCTGCGCGTGCCATCATAATCGACCGCCAAACCTCCGCCTACATCAAAATAGTCAATTTGTGCCCCCAGCTCTCTTAGTTCACAATAAAAACGAGCGGCTTCATTGACGCCATTTCTGACGTCACGGATATTGGCCATTTGTGAACCAAGATGAAAATGCACCAGTTGTAACGTATCTAACTGTTGCTCTACTTTTAAACGCTCAATCACTGTTAATACTTGTGCCGCCGCTAAACCAAATTTTGATTTTTCGCCACCACTCGACTGCCACTTTCCTGCTCCCTGCGAAGCTAAACGGATGCGCAAACCCAAGCGCGGTTGTACGCCAAGGCTCTTGGCTTCTTTGAGCACAAGCTCCAACTCTGACAGTTTTTCTAATACAATAAAAACTTTATGCCCAAGCTTTTCACCAATTAGTGCTAACCGAATGTATTCTCTATCTTTATAACCATTACATACAATCACCGAACTGGCTTGCTGAGCCATAGCAAGAACGGCCAAAAGTTCAGGTTTACTTCCGGCCTCAAGCCCTAGCTGCTTTGTTTCTAACTTAGCTTGGCTAGCCAGTATTTCATCTACCACTTCTTTTTGTTGATTCACTTTTATCGGATACACCAACAAATATTGGTTGGGATAATCACATTCTTCTATTGCTTGGTTAAAAGCATCACAAATATTATGAACTCGTTGGTGCAAAATTTGTGGGAAACGCACAAGGACGGGTAAATTGAGATTACGAGCCTCCAACTGTTGAACAATCGAACTCAAGGCCGTTGAATAGGCTCGATCTTTACGAGGAGAAACATACACTTCACCTTGATCATTAATGCCATAAAATCCTTGGCTCCAGTAATGAACGTTATAATCCGCACGAACGCGATCCAATTTGGATGATTTTTCCACTTGATATCTCACAAAAACAAAGAGAATGTAGTGGCGACTCAATACAAGTCGCCCTCCCCGACACCCTGAGGGTCTCGCGCTTTATCCGCGAAAAACCAAGGTGTGTCTAATGATAATAATTTGTCGTTAAGACAACACTTCGTTATGCGTTAAACAGCTCGGCCTATCCCCAAATAACTTGGCGTTGCAGGTCGGCGGCAAGTGAGTGACAAATTTGTCTGGAACAATTTGAACAGCCGTAGGCTGGCCTTTGAATGAACGTAGCCAACACCCCTGCAGATTCAAGTAACAAGGGGATATACCATAATCATAAAAAATTAACTGATATTACCGCTAATTAACGCATCAAAACGTTTATTGCCATATAAAGATTCAAAGTCAGGCTCATCAGCAATCAATTCTCGCAACGAAGGGCTGATATCCGTAGCTCGCTGAATATCTTCCAACGCCTGTTCTTCAGCCCCTAAACGAGCATAAGCACAAGCTCGCTGATACAGTGCAGGGCCATTACTTTCATCCAACTCGAGCACTCGATTACATAAGCTCATTGCCCAATGGTACTCCTGCATCTCCATGACCGCATCAGCTTTATAAGTTAATGCTTCTAGATCGCCTGGGCGAATCTTAAGAATTTCATCATACACTTCGATTCGTTGCTCGGCTGTTTGTACATTCTGCGAACGCAACCACAAATTATGAATCTCATTGATAATTTCAATTTCTCTGTTATTTTCACTGATGATGCTACTTTTGCGTTTAAGATCACGCTCTAACGCGACAAATTTCCGCTCATATTCTTGAGCTATTTTATTAAGTTTTTTATCGGCCATTTCTCGAGTGTTATGCTTTACCTCTCTTAATGATTGCCAACCAATTAAGGCGACCAGTGAAGCGACCCCCGCAATTACATAGAAAAAATAGGTCACGGTGACATTAGAATAATTGAGAGATTTGTCAGCAACAGCCAACTCTCGATCCGTGATCTGAATCGTCAAACGCCGTTCTAGATCCTGTTGATCCTGACGTAACGCTTTTAACTCATCTAAAATATACCGTTCCACTAAGGGCCTATCTAATATCGGTGATTCCGAGTAAGGCACGGCTTGTTGCTCTTGAGCAAAAAGGTTTGTCGTACTGCCCAACAGCAAAACCACTCCATATAGCACCATCCAAAATTGTCGCACGCGTTACGCTCCTCAATTACATCAATTTCACCGTCACATCATACCGCTAAATCAGTTTATATGCAGGCGCAGTGAGAAAAAACCACCCCACCCAAAACATTCTACCTCAAATTAAAACACTTTTTTTTGTATTTTTTATTTTCTTTAAAAAACAACATGTTAACTAAAATTACACACTAGCAGCACCAATAAAAACTTGAAAAGCCATAAAACAATGTTTAGTGTTCTATGCATATTTTCTATTTTCATTGTGTCATATTGACAAAGATAAAGGATATAAAGATGTCAACTATGCTGGAAGTGAAGAACCTTTATAAGGTGTTTGGAGAGACACCAGATGAAGCGTTC
This sequence comes from Vibrio sp. V30_P3S12P165, assembly GCF_009904905.1. NCBI lineage: Bacteria > Pseudomonadati > Pseudomonadota > Gammaproteobacteria > Vibrionales > Vibrionaceae > Vibrio > Vibrio sp. V30_P3S12P165. The sequence goes on from NZ_WXWH01000076.1 coordinate 49,508, forward strand.
CCTCTCATCGAAAAAGGCCTGAATAAAGATCAAATCTTTGAAAAAACAGGCCTGACCGTTGGGGTTAAAGATGTGTCATTATCGATTAATGAAGGGGAGATTTTTGTGATCATGGGGCTTTCAGGCTCCGGAAAATCGACCCTTGTTCGATTATTAAACCGTTTGATTGAACCGACCCGAGGGAGCGTTTTACTCAAAGGAAACGACATTGCCACAATTTCTGACCAAGCGTTAAGAACCGTTCGTCGTCAAAGTATCTCCATGGTGTTTCAAAACTTTGCCCTCATGCCACACATGACCGTGATAGAGAACACGGCTTTTGGCCTTGAATTAGCAGGTGTTGATGAGAAAGAGCGCCACCAAATCGCCCGTCAAGCGCTTGAGCGAGTCGGGTTAGAAGCTTACTGTGATTCCTACCCTGATGAACTTTCTGGTGGTATGAAACAACGCGTTGGGCTCGCCAGAGCGCTCAGCAATGATCCCGATATTTTATTAATGGATGAGGCTTTCTCCGCCCTTGACCCTTTGATTCGTAGTGAAATGCAAGACGAACTGATTCGTCTACAAAATGATGACAAGCGCACTATTGTTTTTATTTCTCATGATTTAGATGAAGCGATGCGCATCGGGGATCGCATCGCTATTATGCAGGATGGTGTGGTGGTACAAGTCGGCACTCCGGATGAAATACTGCATCAACCAGCAAATGATTATGTCAGTTCCTTTTTCCGCGGCGTCAATATCGCTAGCGTGTTCAGTGCAAAAGATATCGCGCGTAAAAAACCTGCGGCGGTCTTTAAAAAACATGATAACGATGGCCCAGCAACCGCCCTGCAATTGCTACTAGATAATGAGCGAGAATTTGGCATTGTGGTTGATCGCACCAATAAATACACCGGTATTGTTTCACTTGACTCGCTAAAAGCCGCCAAAAAAGAGCAACGCTCTCTTAACAGCGCTTTATTATCAGACACGGTGACCATTCACCCTGATGTTTCCGTCGGCGACTTAATTAGCCAAGTGGCCAGTGTGCCTTATGCTGTTCCTGTTGTGGATGAACAAGGGAAATATTTTGGCGTCATCACAAAATCACGATTACTGCAAACTTTAGATAGAGAATAATTATGACCACGGAAACAAGTCATGCCGCGGCAAACGCCGCAGATCCTTGGGGAGCAGCGACTCAAACGGTCAGCAGCGACCCATGGTCAACCACCTCAAGTGCCACCGCCGCTAATGATTGGCTCAATGCCGCACCAGTCACCACCGAACCGTTTGATTGGTTACACCCATTTAAAGAGGCCCATATCCCTTTTGATCACTGGGTAGAAACCGCCATTAATGGACTGGTTCAGCATGGTCGGCCATTATTTCAAGCCATTCGTGTGCCTATTGATTTCATACTCAGTTCATTCCAAACCACACTGATTTCAACACCAGCTCCACTTATGCTGTTGATTGTATTACTGATTACTTGGCAGCTTGCTGGGCGACGTTTGGGTATCGCCTCTTTCGTCTCATTGCTTGTCATTGGTCTTATTGGTGCTTGGGATGAGGCAATGGTCACTCTAGCCTTAGTCATGACCTCAGTTTTTTTCTGCCTTCTTATTGGCCTTCCCACGGGGATATGGCTCGCTCGTAGTGAAACTTCAGCTAAGATCATTCGGCCCATGCTAGATGCCATGCAGACAACGCCTGCCTTTGTCTACTTAGTTCCGATTGTCATGCTGTTTGGTATTGGGAATGTTCCGGGTGTCGTCGTCACCATTATCTTTGCACTGCCTCCGATTGTTCGTTTAACCATCTTAGGTATTCAACAAGTTCCTGAAGAGCTGATTGAAGCTGGGCACGCTTTTGGGGCTAGCCCAAAACAAATGCTCTACCGAATTCAACTGCCACTGGCTATGCCAACGATAATGGCGGGGGTCAACCAAACCTTGATGCTTTCACTCTCTATGGTCGTGATTGCCTCAATGATAGCGGTCGGCGGTTTAGGACAAATGGTGTTACGCGGCATTGGTCGTCTCGATATGGGTCTCGCGGCTGTCGGTGGCTTAGGCATTGTTATCCTCGCCATTTTACTCGACAGACTTACTCAGACGATCGGCATCAACAGTCGAGATAAGAAAATACGTTGGTACGAAAAAGGCCCGGCCTTACTCGTGTACCGACTTAAGCCAAAAAAATAACTTGATATAAATCAATTACTAGGAGAATAGAAATGAATAACGCATGGAAGACGCTGCTCACGACTGGGCTCACCGTCAGCGCAACCTTATCTGGCTCTGCTTGGGCTAAACTTCCCGGCGAAGGGATTACTGTACAGCCAATACAATCCACCGTTGCAGAAGAAACCTTCCAAACTTTAATTGTCAATAAAGCCATGGAAGCTTTGGGTTATCACGTACTGCCTACCAAAGAAGTTGACTACAACGTAGGCTATACCTCAATTGCAGAAGGTGATGCGACCTACTTGGCGGTGAATTGGCAGCCATTGCATGATGATAAATACCTCGCCTCTGGTGGTGATGACAAATTCTATCGTCAAGGCACATATATCTCCGGAGCCGCTCAAGGTTACTTGATTGATAAAAAAACCGCTGAGAAATATCACATTACCAACATCGGTCAGCTCAAAGATCCCAAAATTGCAAAACTCTTTGATGCCAATGGTAACGGAAAAGCCGACTTAACCGGTTGTAATCCAGGCTGGGGATGTGAAAGTGTGGTTGAATACCAACTCGATACTTTTGGCCTACGTGATACGGTAACCCACAATCAAGGCAACTACGCAGCTATTATTGCTGATACCATCTCTCGCTATAAAAAAGGCGATCCGATTATTTACTACACATGGACACCTTACTGGGTGAGTGGTGTTTTAGTTCCAGGAAAAGATGTGGTGTGGCTAGAAGTGCCATTTTCAGCGCTACCAGGGAATCAAAAGGGAATTGATACGACGCTACCAAATGGTAAAAACTACGGTTTCCCAATTAACTCGATGAATATTATCGCCAATAAACAATTTGCTATGGAAAACCCAGCAGCAGCGAAATTGTTTGAAATCATGAAATTAAGCATCAACGATATCAGTGCACAAAATATGCTGATGAGTCAGGGTAAAAATTCAGCACGAGATATTGAATCTCATGCCAATGGTTGGATCAAAGCTAACCAAGCATTGTTTAACTCATGGATAGCAGCTGCCACACAAGCAGCGCAATAACTCGGTGATCGTTAATAGAGGCTGCTTGAGCAGCCTCTTCCTTATGGAGGAAAAATTGGATATTCACGAAGAAGTACTCGTATCAGTGCGACAAATTATTCGCGCGATTGATCTACATTCAAAACAGTTGAATAAAACGTTTGGCCTAACGAGCCCACAACTGTTATTGATGCGAGCCATTAATAACTCGCCTAATATGACCATTCGCCAACTGTCAATAGCAACCAATATGAGCCAAGCAACAGCGACCAGTATTTTAGACCGCTTAGAGAAACGGCAGCTTGTCCTGCGTACACGAGATACTGATGATAAAAGAAAGGTACATGCGATGCTCACGACCACTGGACAAACCTTGCTACAAACTGCACCACAGCTTATGCAACAAGACTTTATTCAACGATTTCAATCATTAGCTGGTTGGGAACAAACTCTACTGCTCTCTTCACTACAACGCCTCTCTAAAATGATGAATACCTCTGATTTAACTGATGATCCATCGCAACGGACATTAAATAAACCCGCTTTGCCGCCGCCTAATCACCGTTAGCATCATGGTTTTTTTAAGTAACCCCAGCCAACAAACTTTCTTGATCGTTTCAATGATCAAGAGAGCAAGCTTCATTTATGCGGTGACAAAGTGATGAACCTTATCTCGCAGCTCACCAGAGGCTTGGCTCAACATTTCGCTCACTTCTCGAGCCTGCTTTGCCTGCTGCTCTAAATCCTGTGTATCGCCACTTAAGCTATGGATACTTTGCTTCGTTTGCTGAGCAACCAAAGCCTGCTGCTCACTGGCCGTGGTGATCGAACGATTCACTTGTGCTACATCTTCAAATGCTTGCCGAATATGATTTAAAACTTGTTCCGATTGATTAGAAAAATCGACACTTTCTAGTGCTTGTTGATTCGCAGACTGCATGGCGTTCACCGCATTATCCGCGCCTTGTTGTAAACGCGACAAAACATCACTAATCGAGCGAGTCGCTTTTTCTGTGTTACCCGACAAATTACGCACTTCATCAGCGACAACCGCAAATCCTCGTCCGGCCTCGCCAGCACGTGCGGCTTCTATCGCAGCATTAAGCGCTAATAAGTTGGTTTGCTCAGCAATATTTTGTATCACACCCAACACTTGGGTAATTTCTGTCGACTCTTGATGTAAGTGCCGAATAATTTGAGCAGAATGATCTATTGCACTGGCTAAGTTTTTTATCCGCATACTGGCTTGTTGAACGGTATTTGCACCTTGTAAACTAAGCTCATCAGCTTGTGTTACCACCGTTTGTGCATATTGAGTATGTTGACTTACCGCACTAATCGCTTGGCCCATTTCTTCCATAGCTTGGGTCACGGACTCGGTTTGTAAAGATTGGTTATTCGATTTTTCTTCTACGGTTTCGCTAACCAACAACATACGCTTGGCATTTTTTCTTAGTTCAACACTCTTATTCTCTATCTCAATAATCAAGTGACAAAAGTGATTTACCATTCTATTTAATGCTTGTGCCGTTTGAGCGATTTCATCTCGACCTTGTACAACGACTTGCGTGGTCAGATCAGAAGAGTTGGCTAATCGTTGTATGCCTGCACGTAACTGATGCAGTGGCCGTTGAATAGAATGCTGAATTAACCAACCGAGTAACATTAATAAGCTAATCCAAATCGCTCCACCAAACAGATAAAATTGGACCATGGTATGAGTAAGGCTAGCCGCCTCGGTCTGTACTTCCCCAGCCATACCAATCTGCTGTGCGACCAGTTGATTTAACGTCTCACCCAGTGGAACAAGAGTATGATTAATCTCGTTATTAAAAGTCGATTCATTCAGGATTCGCACAGTAATTGCATCACTCCCTGCGCGAGATATCCATTGCTGATAGAGTTGAATGGCGCTCTCTAATTGTTGATCAGCCAATTGGTTGAGCGGATCAACAGCCTCTCCCCTTTGTTGTTGATAAGCTCTCCAGTGTTCTCCAACTTGAGCTAATAAGCTTTCAATCTTATCTATCGTTTCATTTTGGCCAGCCCACCCGGTTCGATAACGCCTTAAATCATCAAGGCCAGTTTGTCTGAGCAATGAATGAGTCGCAAGGATTTCACTTAGAGGCAGTAGGTGTTGCTGGTAAAGACGATCAAATAAACGATCTTTTTGTTGTGTCACTTGAAAAGAGAGGAAAAGTGCCACCAGTAAACTGATGATAGGGAGCGCGCTTAAGCAAAATAAGCGCGTACTGATTTTGACTTGGTTGAATCTGAACATGCCGATAATCGCTCTGAAAAACAGAAAAGTCGGCGATATATACCAAACAATATGAAATGGCCGTATCAAGTAACTCACCGCCGAACCGTACCCAAAGACGGAACCGGAACCCAATCACTCAGCCAACGTCATACAGAAGAAGTATTTCAGATCGCTCGCTATAAGCCACGCAAGCAATCCATACCGCCTTAGTGTGATGGTATGGATTATTCCTAAAGACTATGACAAGAGCGTTACAATGTATTCAACATCCTCAAACAGTAGGGTTTGCGAACACCGATTGGCATACAAACAATAATGCAAAGATAATCTTCTTCATATTTAAATCCATTTTAGTAAAGATGAGTATTGTTTATGTAACCGATAGTGTGGTTTTTAGGGACATATACCTCTGTCCATTGACTTCCAGAGGACAACACATAAACACGCTGACCTTGTGGCAATGTCAGCAGCTCTTCACTGTCAAAATTGCCTTCTTTATAAACTGAAGCTTTTTTGATCTGGACAGTTTTAGTTTTAAGCTTATTCAGTATTTCATTAAGATAAGATTGTGCTTTTTTATGATTTTGTTGTGCGGACTTTGCGTACCAGAACGCAGCTAGCTGATTACTTTGTCTTACACCTTTTCCAATTTCATACCTTAATCCCAGATTATATTGGCCAACATCATCACCTTGTCTAGCGGCTTTTTCATACCACTTAACCGCTTGATAATCGTCTTTTTCTACTCCATTGCCCTCTGCATACATAACACCTAGGTTGTTCTGAGCTGCAACTGAACCTTGTTCGGCTGCTTTCTGATACCATTGAAATGCCCTTCTCGAGTTTGCCGTACCCCCTTCGCCCTCACTTAGCATCCAACCTAGCCTAAATTGAGCGTCAACAACCCCTGCATTTGCTGCTTTTTCAAACCAATTGTACGCTTGAGTGTAGCTCTTCTCTTTACCATAACCATAATAGTAATGATTACCTATAAAGTAGTCAGACCAAGAATGATTTTGTTTGCTTGCTTTTAAAAAATATTCATAAGATTTTTTGTAGTCTTGCTCTATACCATCACCATAGTAATACATTCTTGCCAGATGATAGGACGCATATTTCGTATGTGGTACAGCCTCGTTTAGAAGAGAGAATGCTTTAGCTGTATCCTTTTCTGTCCCTATACCATAGAGGTAGTACCTGCCGAGTTCTGCTTGTCCAAGCCAAAGCGTTTCCGCAGCCTTTTTCATCCAGTAAACAGCTTTCTTTTTGTCTATGTGTACTCCCTTTCCATCTTCATAGATCCAAGCTAAGTTTCTTGCTGACGGACCATAACCCTGCTCAGCAGACTTAGTGTACCAGTAGATAGATTTTTCATAATTTTGAGAAACTCCATATCCATAATCAAAAGCCAACCCTATGTAAAAGGAACAACTTTTATAGCTATCAACGCATCGCTCATACCACTTTAAGGATTGGTCATAATCTTTGCTTGACCAATAATATTCCCCAAGTTTTTTGATCGCCCCAGCATCATTATTTTCTGCTTTTAGCCACAATGGGAACAATTCTTTATTCTGTTCTAAAACTTTAGATGCTCGGTCTTGTTTATTTTCCGATGCTTTAGTTAAATATTCTTGTGCTTCTTTAAATTTTTCTTGTTCAAGTAAATACATAGCAAAGTCATATTGAGCGTCTGCTAAGTCGGCATGTGCTGCTTTTTCAAGCCAATCAATATCCTCTTGTGATGGGCGATTTGTTGACGTATAGAGTCGATACATTGAACGACTATCACCGTCTAAAGCCAGTTTCTGCCAAGACTCTCTCGCTTGCGCATATTCACCATCTTGATAAGCTTTTTCTGCTGATTCATATGTTGCTGCACAACCTGACAGCATCAACGTCACCAAAGCACTAGCTAACCACTTACGTTTTAACATTATCTTTTACCTTAACGTCTTGTAAAAATTTGTAATTATCAGTAACAATGCTACAAAACTCACTTTTCTCTTTCAAGCAATTAAAAATGAACTGTTGTGAACTATCCCTATTTTTAACACTAACCTCGCTAACTTGGGGTAACAAAAATAAACTGAGCAAGTCAATATCGTGAGCAATAGCTGTACGGCCATGCGCATGCTTAGCGATGGACAATTCAACATAAAAAATCAAAAAAAAGCGAGCACTAAGCTCGCCTTTAACTACCTGTGTTTAATTTAAATTACAATAACTCAACCGATTGTTTGGCGATCACGAATTCTTCGTTGGTTGGGATCACCAATGCCAATTTTGAATCTGAGCAAGTGATGCTACCCGACTGACCAAAACGCGCCTCTGCATTACCTTTCGGATCTTCTTTATAGCCAAAAACAGAGAGGTAACTTAAAATCTCACTGCGAATCGGTAGTGAATTTTCACCAATACCTCCAGTAAAGACAATCGCATCAACGGCTTCACCAATTGCGACCATATAAGAGCCAATGTATTTGGCAACGCGATACGTAAAAATATCAAAGGCAAGTTTGGCTCGAGGGTTGCCATTGTCCATCGCTTCTAATACACCGCGAGCATCACTGGTGACTCCAGATACCCCTAAGAACCCTGATTTTTTATTCAGCATTTCAAAGAGTTCTTCTTGTTTCCAACCTTTACGGAATAAAAACTCAATCACACTCGGATCGAGATCGCCACAACGCGTCCCCATCATCAAACCGGCAAGCGGTGTTAAGCCCATGCTGGTATCCACACATTCGCCATGTTTTACTGCAGTGACAGAGGCTCCATTACCTAAATGTACGGTAATAAAGTTACTTTGTTCAATGGGCTTATTGATCATTTTTGCGGCTTCACGACTCACATAATAGTGACTAGTCCCGTGAGCACCATAACGACGCACTTTATGTTTTTCATACAACTCGTAAGGCAGTGCAAACGTAAACGCTTTCGCCGGCATCGTTTGGTGGAACGCAGTGTCAAAAACCGCAAATTGAGGTAACTCAGGGAAGGCTTCCATCGCAGCTCGCATTCCAACGGCGTTCGCTTTGTTATGCAATGGAGCAAGTTCGGCTAAACGTTCCACTTCGTTTATGACCTCATCAGTGACTCTTACGGTTCCTTTAAACGTTTCTCCTCCAGCGACAATACGATGCCCAACGGCAACAAATTGAGCACTTAGCCCCAAGGTTTCTAAGAGCTTCACAACTCGGTTTACGGCATATTGATGATGATCCTCTGCCGTGTTAATCACTTCCTCTGTTTTTTCTCCTTGATATTTCCAGCTGATTGAGGCTTCGGGCAGGCCAAAACACTCACCAAGACCAGTAACCAATGCTTCGCCAGTGACTGAGTCAATCACGGCAAATTTAAGCGAAGAGCTTCCTGAGTTGATAACCAACACATACGAGTTCGACATGGGGCAGTATCCTGTTTCCGACTAAGAGTTCGAAGCTTGTGCTTCTCCATTTCATGTTGACCATTATTCAATAATTTTTGAATCTTTCAACTTTTGTTTTGTTCTTTGTGACTGGAAAGGTTTATTTGTTGATCTTTAGCAAGGAATGATTTCTTTTAAGTAGAGAAATATATGACCATATTCCTTACAAGGATTAAATGATGGCTTAAGATAACATAACAAAAAATGGCCGCCATGCCCAATAGCCGCATTGCTCAATAATGACGCTCACAGCACTCGCCATAACCCGTCGAGATGAACTCACTAGAGACGGAATCAATGGCTAACAAAACACACCTAAGCGGTGTGATATAAGCACATCCGTTTTCCTTCTAGCTCAAGGACTCGAAAGGGAGTTTCATAAATTTCACCGAGTACGCCTTCTTGGATCACCTCATTGACTGAGCCTTGCGCAACCACTTGCCCTTTTTTTAAAGCAATGATGGCGTCTGAATAACAAGATGCAAAATTAATATCATGAATTACGACCACAACCGCCTTATTTAACTCGTGAGCGAGTCGCTGGATAGTCGTCATAATCTGTAATGAATGCTTGATGTCTAAATTATTGAGCGGCTCATCTAAGAAAATGTAGTCCGTATCTTGTGCCATCACCATAGCAATAAAAGCAAGTTGGCGCTGTCCCCCACTTAACTCATCTAAATAATGATGTTCTAAACTTTTTATATCCAGATAATGAATCGCTTGATCAATCATCGCCTGATCTTCAGCGGTTAGCTTACCTTGTGAGTGCGGGAAACGGCCAAACGCCACTAACTCTCGTACCGTAAAGCGCATCGTTAAATTATTGGCTTGACGCAGTACCGATAGACGCTTGGCCAGTGCTTTGGTATCCCAATCAACCAGCTCGCGACTATCAATCCAAACCTTGCCTTGATCTCGTGAAATTAATCGGCTCGCCATCGACAATAAGGTACTTTTACCAGCACCATTAGGCCCAATAATCGAGGTCACCTTGCCTTTAGCAAATTCGGCACTGGCTTCGTACACGACCGCTTGTGAGCCAAAATATTTAGTCAATTTATCTAATTGAATCATAACGGGCCTATACCACTTTATTGCGCAAAAGAAGAGAGAGGAAATAAATACCACCAATAAAATTGATGATAACGCTCAAGGTTGTACCAAATGAAAATAGGTTTTCCACCACCCATTGACCCGCTAATAAAGCGGCAACGGACATCGCAGAACAAGCCAATAATAGCGTTCGATGCTGGTAGGTGTGCAACCATTCTCGAGTTAAGTTAGTGACCAATAACCCAAAAAACATCACAGGCCCAACAAGCGCAGTTGAAATAGAGACTAACACCGCACTCAATAGCATTACTGAACGTGTTGTCCGTTTTACATCAACCCCAAGGCTAATGGCATTGTCTGCATCTAACCAAAATACATCTAAAATCCGGTGTAAACGGAACAAGGCATAGCTAACCACCAATAGTAGCGGTGAAACCGCATAGACTAAATGCACATTAACATTATTAAAGCTAGCGAACATTTTGGCTTGCACAGCAGCAAAATCATTCGGGTCCATCAACATAATAAAAAAGGAAGAGAAATTAGAGAAAAGTTGACCGAGAATGACACCCAGTAGTAATAACACAATGATGTTGCTACGTTGACGACGAAAGTAAAAGGTGAACAGTAGACTAGAGAATAGCAGCATCACTATAACGGATACTGAGAAGTTCCAATAAGTGTTCAGCATGATATGGCTTAAACTACCCAATAACGCAACCACTAACACTTGCACAAGTAAATAAAGCGAATCAAACCCCATAATACTTGGGGTAAGTATGCGATTGTGAGTAATGGTTTGAAACGCCAACGAAGATTGCGCAATAGCGATACCTGCCACAATCATGGCCAATACTTTAGGGATACGGCGAGATAAAAAGTATTGATAATTATCAGCCGTTAGTCCAAGACCAATAAAAAGCCCAGCAAACACAAGCGCTACGCATAGCATGGCCAGCGTTTTACGATTATCTTGCATGTTTTGGCCCTCTTAAAATCAGCAAGATAAACGCAATGCCGCCAAGAATACTGATGATCATGGAAATAGGAATTTCATAAGGAAAGATAATCACTCGGCTGATGATGTCACATAACAGCACGAGTGAAGCACCAAAGAGTGCCGTTCGTGGAATGTTTTTGCGCAAGTTATCGCCATAAAAATAACTGACCAAATTGGGCACAATTAGGCCGAGAAAGGGTAATTGTCCGACAATCATGACCACAGAAGCCGCCATAATTGATACTAAACAGACGCCTAATGTCAAAACTTGTTGGTAATTTAAGCCCAAATTGACCGCAAAATCTTTCCCCATGCCGACAGCAGAAATGCGTGCCGCATAAAGGTAGCTCAGTAAAGCAACCGGAATGGCAATGTACAGTAGCTCAAAATCACCACTTAATAAATTTGCGAAATTCGCAACGGCCCAACCAGAGAGGTTTTGCAAAGCATCATAACGATAAGCAATAAAGGTAGCGGCTGACTGCACAACATTGCCAAAGATAATTCCCACGAGGGGAACAAAGACAACATTCTTAAACTGAATACGTTGAATAAACTGAACAAAAATCAAAGTGCCTATCATCGCAGTGGCAAAAATAAGCAGTAAACTTTCACCATGACCAAAAAGGACAAGGCTAAGCACATACCCCAACATCGCGCATTCAATCGTGCCAGAAGTAGACGGAGCCGCAAATCGGTTTTGACTAATTTGCTGCATGATAAGCCCGGCGATACTTAACCCACCGCCCGCAAGTAGCACAGCAAGCACGCGAGGTAACCGGCTGGTCCATAATAGCTGCCAAGCTATGCTATCCCCCTGAATTAAAGCCATCAGAGAAAGCTGTCCGACCCCAACAAATAATGAAATCAGACTTAAAATAAACAAAACGAGTAATAACTTTTTCAAAGTTAACCCCAAACAACACAAATCGATACAGTGATCGCGACACTAACGATAAAAGTCAGACCACGAAAATAGAGACCAAATCTAAGCAAACGTTGACTTTATAGGTTCAACCAATCAGGCCTAATTCTACGATGACAATCAAAAGTACAAACATTGAACAATAGCGGCCGAGATGACTTAGCATCAACCAAGTCATCCACCAACTTACAAGGCAACACAGGCGTTATTCTTGATGCAGTTTCACTTGCATATCATTCAACATTTGCTCCGTCGCTGTAACACCAGCAATCGCTAGGTACCAAGCATTGAGATCGAGAAACACCATCCGGTTATGTTGATAAGCCTCTGTGGCTTTGATCAAATCATTTTCAAACTCTTCACGAGTGTGACTTTGCCCTTTATTCACCAACCTGTCTCGATCGATAATAAACAGCGTTTGCGGGTTATTTTGTCGAATATATTCGTATGAAATTAAATTACCGTGATTAGCCGTTTGCTTCACCGTGGCCGCTTCAGCGAAGCCAAAATCTTTATAGACCGCTGCAAAACGCGAGTTTGCCCCAAAAGTGGTTATATTTCCTCCCGAACTCATCACCGTCATCGCTTGTGCTTGATGCTTTTGGTTATAGTCATGAACTTGAGTAAAGCGTTTGTCTAACTCGGCAATTTTTGCTTCGACTTTATCTTCAATGGCAAACAGTTTGCCGAGGTTACGCCATTGAGCTTGCGTACTCTCCCAATACGGTTTTTTGTCATCAATCGCAAACACGACCGTTGGGGCAATTTTACTTAACTCATCATAGGCAGTACGTGCCGCTCGTGGCCCGGTAATAATAACATCAGGCTTTTGCATATAAATACGCTCAAAATCGGGTTCAAATAATGAACCCGCTGGAGCATATTGCGCCTCTTTATACTGAGCTAAATAGTCGGGTAACTCTGCCACTTTGGAAACCGCCACTGGATTAATACCAAAGTAGTGAACGGCATCTAACGGGCCAATACCTATCACCACCACGCGCTGAGGATTTTGCTCTAACGTTGTTTGTCCCATTTGATGCTCGATTGTGACATTGGCAGCCTGTACAGAAAGTGAGGCAAATAATCCCAATGCGGCCAAACTCATTACTGATTTCATACGATTCCTTATTGCTAGCTAAATATTGCGATGTATTTTGATAAGCATTCTCATTATTGGGTGAGAACTATAACCAGTAATGTTTTACGCCGCAATAGTATTGCAATGATTTGATAAACTTATCCCTCAGCGAGTTGTATACCCAACCAACTGACGTTGCAGGTAAGCGGCCAGTGAGTGACTAATTTGTCTGGAAGAATTTGAACAGCCGTAGGCTGGACTTTGGTGAGAGTCACGGATGGCTCTCACCATCCCCATAAACATAGGCAAACGATGTGATTGGAGTGAACGAATGCAGCCAACACAGCTGCAGCTTCAAGCAGGAATGGTGTGAACAAAAATTAACCACAAATTGAGCAAACAAGGTCCGAGCACACAAAACATAAAAGAAATTTTCGTCCATGGCTGTGCTTTCCAGTGACTGAGAACTGGCGCAGCAATAAATAAACAAATCAGGACGAAAACCATGTGGAACCCTGCTTGTAAAGACAGTCCCACCAGTAATAAAGCGAGCAGTAATAATCGAGCAATAGGGATGGCAAGTTTGCTGCCCAATCCAAATAACAAGATTAGTGTAAAAACGAGGGTTATCATACGCCTCCTTTATGATATTGATTATCATTTAGATATAGAATACCACTGACTCGCGTAAAGGCAATCCGTTCACGCTAAAACCTTACTTTTTCTATTTCTTAGTCCTTATTACGCATTACAAGCGTATACTGGATCTAAGTATTGATTAGTTTTTCTAATTCAAACTATAGATTTTTATCGTGCGATACTCGATAGATTAAGATTGCTTAAGTTAATTTATCTAACTAATATCTCGCGCTGAGAATATAGCCACACTCTGATTTGTCATTAGTAAAACTTTCCCTTTTTATTTTTAATGTTGTTAGGTGGAGAAAAAGATGTCTGCAACATTTCCATTAGCTAAACTAACTTTCCTGATCGCCATATTGACTGCAGTCGGTCAAATGACGCAAACCATGTACGTTCCTTCCGTTGGCTACATGGCTAATGAGTTTCTGGTCACGCCTGCGGCTTTACAAGCAGTGATGGCTTGCTACTTAATTCCTTATGGTTTTTCACAGTTTATCTATGGAACCTTATCTGATCGTCTTGGCCGTAAACCGATCATTATTGCTGGGTTAGCTATTTATATTGTGGGAAGTTTAGTGGCGCTATTTGCTCACCAGTACTCCCTATTTTTAGCGGGCAGCTTTATTCAGGGATTAGGAATTGGCTGTGGTGGAGCCATGAGTCGCACCTTAACCCGAGACTGTTTCAGTGGTGCAAAATTGCATCAAGCAAATAGTTTGATCAGTATGTGTTTGATCTTTTCGCCATTAATTGCACCGGTGCTCGGCGGTTATTTAACCGAAACGTTTGGTTGGCGATCCAGCTATCTGTTTTTATCTTTATTTGCTATCGCCGTCATTATCGTCATGATGACAACGATGATTGAAACACTACCGAAAGAAGCGCGGAAAAAAGAATCGGTACTGAAAAGCTACCAATTTGTTCTTTCAGATCACCGATTTCAAGGATATTTACTGTGCTTAGTCGCCACCTTTGCTGGTGTCGCTGTTTTTGAAGGGGCGGCAGGGGTTCTTTTAGGCGGAGTGCTCGCATTACCAGCCACCACAGTAAGTTTACTATTTGTTACTCCTATTCCCGGTTATCTTACTGGCGCATGGCTATCAAATACCATTGCCCAACGTAGTGGTGAAAAACAAGCGTTACATGTCGGATTAATGGCGATTATTTGTGGCTCAATGATCGTACTCATTCCGGGTCTATTTGATAAAACCACAGCGCTCACCTTAGTCGGAGGTGCAACCTTGTATTTTTTAGGCGCGGGTATATTGTTCCCGGCTGCAACAACCGGAGCGTTGGAGCCATTGCCTTATCATGCCGGAACAGGAGGCGCTATTCTTGGCGGTATGCAAAACTTGGGGGCTGGTATTGCAACGTTAGTCGCTTCACTTTTCCCGGCTACGAATCAATTACCACTCGGCACGATTATGCTGGTGATGTCTATTTTTGCTCTGCTCGGATTACGGCGAGTCTATAAACATCAAGATCCTTCACAGCATATGCCTTTAGCCGTATAACACTGAGGCAACAAGCGCTATTTTTCAGGCCCGTCACCAAATAACCGACATCCAGCCACACTTAACCATCCAGTCATCGCCGATCACACCGGCGATGACAACATTTTCCAACTAAATGCATCACGTGATCTGCTTCAGGTGCTTCAAACTCGGTTGTATTACCCAATGCAGGCTCTTATGATGCGATC
This sequence comes from Vibrio sp. V30_P3S12P165, assembly GCF_009904905.1. Lineage (NCBI taxonomy): Bacteria > Pseudomonadati > Pseudomonadota > Gammaproteobacteria > Vibrionales > Vibrionaceae > Vibrio > Vibrio sp. V30_P3S12P165. The sequence continues at coordinate 64,812 of NZ_WXWH01000076.1, forward strand.
CGATAACAGTTAAGCTGTGTGATCAACGCTGCAACCCTCGGTGTGGTTAACTGGCTGATATCTTTCTTTTCTTGCACGGCATACCGAATATCAGTGCTTCTTACCTTGATTTTTTCTGGGCAGGCCATCACCGACCAGCGTTGAAGAATATCCTGGGCACGATAAAATTGACCAAATTGAAATAGGTTATCGGGGCCAATGACAAAAGTCAGTTCCGCCTCGGGCCATTGCGCTTGTAAAAAAGAAAGCACAGCATAAGTCGTTACGCTTTGACCTGGCTGTAAAAGCTCTTTTTCAACCGTGGCTAATTGAGCTTGAGGTAAACTTAAATCGGCAATAAATGCTTCGATTAACCGACAACGGACTTCATAATCCACCATCTCTTTCCCCCATGCATGCGCAATACTGGGGACAAGTACAATGCGATCAAAATGAGTTAACGACTCGATCACACTTTGATGCCCAATCGTTGGCGGATTAAAAGCGCTACCAAATACGGCTATTTTTTCCATCGATTTCTCTCTTTATTTTCGAGATCGTATTCACGGTTTTCTAATTTATCGTTTTCGGTATGATATAACTAATTTACATCAAGATGCGAGGATCCAAACATGGTTTCGCTTACTGGGAAAGGAAAAATTATGGAACAAATGATTCGAAAAGAGATGCGGGTACAACCAAACATTGATCCTCAGTTTGAAATTGAACGTCGAGTCGCATTCATTCAGCGTAAGCTAGTAGACTCTGGCTGCCATGCCCTTGTACTGGGGATCAGTGGCGGGGTTGACTCAACCACCTGTGGTCGTTTAGCTCAATTGGCGATCGAAGCATTAAATCAACAACACAATACGGATCGATACCAATTTATTGCGGTGCGTTTGCCTTATGGTGAACAAAAAGATGAGCAGGAGGCGCAACTCGCCCTCTCTTTCATTCAACCGACTCATTGTGTTTCCGTCAATATTAAATCCGGAGTCGATGGCTTACATTCGGCTTCGCATCAAGCGCTCTCGGGGACGGGATTATTGCCCACCGATAAGGCAAAAATTGATTTTGTAAAAGGCAATGTCAAAGCTCGAGCGAGAATGGTTGCTCAATATGAAATTGCAGGGTATGTGGGAGGCTTGGTATTAGGAACTGATCACTCAGCCGAAAATATCACAGGGTTTTATACAAAATATGGGGATGGCGCTTGCGATTTAGCACCACTCTTTGGCCTCAATAAGCGTCAAGTTCGTCTGGTGGCAGCTCAACTCGGAGCCCCCGAAATATTAGTGAATAAAATACCCACCGCCGATTTAGAAGAACTGACGCCACAAAAGGCGGATGAAGAAGCGCTCAATCTGACCTATGAACAAATTGATGATTTTCTCGAAGGTAAACCCGTTCCTTCTTCAATCACAGAACGTCTGATTCATATTTATCAGACGACACAACATAAGCGTCAACCTATCCCAACCATTTATGATGATATCGAAACCGAATAAATATTCGGTTATCCCTTTCCTACTTGAAGCTGCTGGGGTGTTGGCTACGTTCGTTCACCCCAATCACATCGCCTATTTATGCTCATGGGGATTAGGAGAGCCAGACTAATTCGTTTGGCTTTTTTTTACATTCCACCACGAGTAACACAACATTTTTCCTACAGCCATCCTCCTAAATTTTTTACCTTTACTTAAAATAAAGTGACCCAAATCACACCAACAACTTTCCATTTTTAGAATGTAAGTTTATGTGACAAATGCTTCATATTTTTTATCTATAGCACGGGAAAATAGTCGCCATTTATCTTAAATAACAAGGTCTATATCTATGCTCTATTTGGAATTTTTATTCCTCTTGCTGATCCTTTATACCGGCTCACGTTACGGCGGTATCGGGTTAGGGGTTGTCTCAGGCATTGGCTTGGTCATCGAGGTATTCATCTTCAAAATGCCACCAACGTCACCCCCGATTACCGTCATGCTGATCATTTTGGCAGTGGTAACTTGTGCTTCTATTCTGGAAGCTGCCGGTGGTCTGAAATACATGCTGCAAGTCGCAGAAAAGTTGTTACGCCGTAACCCAAAGCGCGTCACTATTATTGCTCCTTTAGTGACCTATTCAATGACTTTTTTGCTCGGTACCGGCCATGCCGTTTATTCCATCATGCCGATTATCGGTGATGTCGCGCTAAAAAATGGTATTCGACCTGAACGCCCAATGGCGGCAGCTTCTGTGGCATCACAAATTGCCATTACCGCCTCTCCTATCTCTGCCGCTGTGGTGTATTACTTAGCTGAATTATCGAATATTAATCACAGCATAACCTTGCTCTCAATTTTAATGGTATCCGTTCCCGCTACATTATTTGGTACCGTATTGATGTCACTCTACAGTATGCGTAGAGGCAAGGAACTGGATCAAGATAAAGATTATCAATCAAGACTACAAGATCCTGTTTTTAAAGAAAAAATATTAAGCACAACCGCCACATCTTTAGATGAAAAACTGCCAACCGCTGCGAGAAATTCGGTATTACTGTTTATTTTATCAATTTTGGTTATTGTTTTTGTCGCCATGTTCCCTGAAGTCCGTATGGTTGGCGGTGATAAACCGGTGAATATGGCCACCGTCATTCAGATGATGATGCTCTGCTTTGGTGGGATTATTTTACTGGTCGCCAAGGTAAATCCTAAAGTGGTTCCAGAAGGCGTTGTTTTTAAATCAGGTATGGTGGCTGCGATTGCCATTTTTGGTATTGCTTGGATGTCGGATACTTATTTCCAATATGCCATGCCACAGTTTCGTTCCGGCATTATTGACATGGTCAACGCTTACCCTTGGACTTTTGCTCTGGCTCTATTTATCGTTTCTGTCGTGGTAAATTCACAAGCCGTTGTAGCAAAAATGATGTTACCCGTTGGTTTAGCACTCGGTTTAGAGCCTGCTTTATTAATTGGCCTTATGCCAGCACTATATGGTTACTTCTTTATTCCGAACTACCCATCGGATATTGCAACAGTCAACTTTGATATGACCGGCACGACCAAAATTGGCAAGTGGTACTTTAACCACTCTTTTATGGCTCCGGGTTTAGTTGGTGTGATCAGCGCATGCTGCTTAGGCTACGTACTGGGGCAAATTGTGATTGGTTAATTACCTTTCGCCATCGAATGAGAAAGCCGCGGCACGATATGATGCCGCGGCTTTTTTACATGAAAAAATTTACATAACAACACAATTTAAGGCACGTTATGTCCTTTCGCGGCCACCCAAACTCGATACCATTGCTCACGAGTTAACGTAAGTTCTAGTGCTGCAACAGCCGATTTTACGCGTTCTATATTTCCAGATCCAATTATCGGTAGCGGCCTAGAAGGTAACTGACGCACCCAAGCGTATACCACTTGAGCAATAGTCTGTGCGCCTGTCTCTTCTTTTAGTTGTTCAAGTACAGCTCGCACACGTTGACTCGACTCTTCTTGTCCATTCAAGATCGCGCCACCGGCTAAACAAGACCAAGCCATGGGGCGAACACGCAACATTTGTAGTTGATCTAATGTGCCGTCATGAGCGACCTGAAAATTCAATGGATTGATTTCCACCTGATTAGTGATTAAAGGCTTACTAAGACGAGATTGCAATAATTCAAACTGAGCAGGCGTAAAATTTGACACGCCAAAGTGTTTCACTTTACCAACTTTGTGCAATTCGGCGAACGATTCTGCCACTTCATCAGCATCCATCAGCAGATCTGGACGATGCAATAACAGCACATCTAATTCATTGACACCTAAACGTTGCAAAGAATTATTTACAGACTGATAAATATGTGTCGAACTGGTGTCATAATGATTAATCTGACGATTCGGGAATTGATCGCTGCATAATTTAATATCGCATTTGGTCACAATTTGCAGTTGTTCTCGTAGTGAAGGCTCCAGCGCAAGCGCTTCACCAAATAAACGTTCACACTGGTAATTGCCATAAATATCCGCGTGATCGACCGTGGTAATACCAAGCTCAATATGTTGCTTGAGGAACGTTAAACGCGCTTGGGGGGTCATATTCCACTCCCCTAAACGCCAATAACCTTGCACCAATTCAGAGAACTCAGGCCCTTTCGATGCCATCGTTACTTTTTCAACCATGGGTAACACTCCTTTACGTTCAGTATGTTATGAACGGTTATTAATATAAATCCATTGCAATTCGATGATGATTCCATCCGTTTTTAACTGCACTTGCCTTTGCTGAGCAAGCCAACGTTGTGTTTTGGGAAACTCGTTCACATTACGGTTTAAGAATACAATCAACGCTCGATCAAGCTCTTGCCAAGACTCATCCTCTCGCCGCTCGATCACATCAAACTCATTATCGCCCAGCTTCACCCAACCCAATGAAAAACCATCTCGCCTTAAGCCAAGCTGAAGTTGACTCCAAATTGAAGAGGAATAATCGCTGTACATCGTCATCACTACCGGTTGATCGGCATCTTGCCCAATACTGGCCCAAACAGAAACTGAATAATAATAAAACGGATCGCTACACCAGCGCTTGTCAGTGGCTCGCTCACCACACGCAAACCAGTATGGGCTCTGTTCAATCGTTTCAAAACTAGGAAATGGTACATTTCTTTGTAAAAAGGGCGCGATAAATGTAGGGTGAGCGGCTTGAGCACTAGCAGCCCACAGCCACGCGACTATCCACAACCAGTGCAACATATTGGACGGCCCTGTAAAGTTGGTAAGTTAGAATAAAGAGGCATATTACTATTGTTATGTGGTGTAAGCGCGTTTCTATTCATAGGATACATATTGGCACAGCAGAGATGATAACATTCAAACCATGAACAAAATGAAGGGATGGTAAAAATCTATAGTGCCTTGGCATTACATTCGGAACAAGTCTTTTTCGCCTCGGCATATCACAAAATACCGACAGAGACTTGCTAAACAGAAGAGATAAAAAGAGGTGCTAGAGTGCACCTCTTAGATTAAATTGAATTTTATTACACACTAAGCGGAGTTGAGATTTCGCAGTTAAAACTTATACCCACCCGCTATCATCAACACCCAAGGATTAATTTTTACATCCGTTGACTGAGCAGCACCACCAAATTTATACTTAGCGGTTGTTTCAATATTAGCGTACCACGCTGACGCATTGAAAAACCAATTATCGTCAAGCATATAATCAATACCAATATTGGCCGCCAATCCCCATGAGTCATCCAATTTCAGATCACTTAACCCAGCAGTTTTACCGGTGTTATTAAATTTCTCATCAAAAAAAGTGGTGTAGTTAATGCCTGCTCCGACATAAGGACGAAACGCAGAATTCGCCTCACCAAAATAGTACTGAACCATTACGGTTGGGGGTAAATGTTTCGTTTTACCAATATCGCCTAATCCAAGTAGATCAGTAGAAATATCATGGGAAAATGGGGTCGCTGCCAACAGCTCAACACTGAAATTATCCGTCAACATATACCCTAAGGTGAGTCCCAATTGAGTATTGGTATTAACTTTCAACTCGTCAGAGCTTCCTAGAATTTTATCACTGCTATCATTAGGCACAACAGCAGCTAGGCCTGCCCGGACTAAAATATCCCCTTGCTGGTGGGCTAATACATGAGTTGAGACAAGCGCGGCTAATACAGCCAATCCACAGACTGTTTTTTTCATTATGATTTTCCTTTTGTTGGGGCTAATAATTATTATGCCCGCAACATAACACAGAAAAACCATACAAATTTGATGGAAATCAATTTGTAAAATTTATTGTAAAAAAGTATGAGAATATGCAACCTTCGTCACTTTTTATTGCCAATAACACACAATTATCTAATGCAACTTTAACGTGTATCACACCATGGTATCTGGCTTTGTGTTGACACGAATCAATTAAAACTGCAGTAATAAAGCAATTACTGAGACTCAGTTGACATATTAATCAAAATCCAGCCACTTACGGTCTGTTGACCTTAGGTACGATACAGCACCTTAACAATATGCCAACCAAATTTGGTTTTAACTAACTGAGGTGTCAAAAGTTCAGCCTGAAAACACACCTTATCAAACGCAGGTACCATTTGTCCCTGACGAAACTCTCCCAAATCACCGCCTCGTTTGCCTGATGGACATAAGGAGTGTTTTCTTGCCAAAGTTTGAAATTTTGCTCCTTTTTTTAGCTGCTGAAGTAATGCTTCGGCCTGTTCTTTATGCTTGACTAAAATATGCAATGCCGCTGCTGTTTTTGCCATGGTTTTCTCTCACAATAAAAGTGGCTCAGTCTAACTAAAGGTTAAAGAGAATGCACCTCCTCACTGCCCATCGATTTTTTCTGGTTTGCTGACGCTAAAAATGGCTTGATCACGTTACGACTTGACCTTTTTCAGTTACTATAGACACATAGAAAGCATTTATTTTGAGTAATATTATGGCTAAAACCATCAGTAAAGCGAATCAGTCACAAGGGATGTTGATGTTCACCTTGAACTCACAGCGGCAACTGTTTGCGATAGGAACATTAAAAGTACGAGAAATTGTTCCTTTTTTACCGATGACTCAAATCCCTTATTCTCATCATCATGTGGTTGGTACTGTCACGATTCGAGACCTCACTGTGCCAGTAATCGATATGGCTGCGGCCATTGGTTTTCGGCGGATAACTGAACAAGAATATAAAAACTGTTATTTAATTGTTACCGACTGTCTGCGAACTGTGGTGGCTTTTATGGTTCGTAGTATTGAAAAAATTATTGAATGTGATTGGCGCACCATCGAGAGTGCTCCTAGCTCTGCAGGTCAAAATGTTTTTGTGACGGGAATTACTCGCTATCAAGATCGTATCGTACAATTGTTAGACGTTGAACTATTGCTCTCAAAAATCTATCCGCAGTATGAGTCAGCGAAAGTTCCAATGCTGACAGATATAGAACGTGAACGCCTAAAACCCCTTCATATTTTGTTAGTGGATGACTCTTCTATCGCTCGTAAACAACTCGCTGATGCTTTAGACAGTATTAATATTCCATACCAAATTTGTAAAAATGGACTTGATGCCATTGAACTGATGCGTCGAGCCGCGGATGAACATAAAGCGATTGATATTCTAGTCAGTGATATTGAAATGCCCGGTTTAGATGGCTATGAACTTGCTTTTGAAGTGCAAAATGATAGCAAACTCAGCCATGCATATTGTATTTTACATACCTCATTATCGAGTGAAATATGCGTCGATAGAGCGCGTCAAGTGGGGGCACATGAAGCATTGGAAAAATTTAATGCGACAGAACTGATTGAAGCGATGTTACGAGGAGCAAAAACTATCGACACTCAACGTAATGGCACCTTAGCTCGTTAGGTTCCCAGTTCAGAGGGCGTGTGCCCGCCCTTCTTTTTAGCCTGCTATACCCAAACAACTTGGAGTTGCAGGTAGGCGACAAGTAAGTGACAAATTAGTCTGGAACAAATTTGAGCAGCCGTAGGCGCTGACCTTTGGTGAGGGCCACGGATGGCTCTCATCATCCTCATGAGCATAGACAGGCTATGTGATTGGGGTGAAAGAACGTAGCCAACACCCCTGCAGCTTCAAGTAGGAAGGGGATAACTCGCTTTATCTAGCCATCAATGCCTTATCGAGCTTCATTGTGTAGCCGATTATTTTGCAGCAATATAAAATAAAATCCGCTATGCTAAATATACTAGTTCATAGGGTAGTATTATGAATAAGACAATGACTGACGACACGTTTAAAAAAGCAACCGAGAACCTAAAAAAAGCGGTGCCTTTAATGATGAAGCATCATGTTGCTGCCAGCCCAACTAACTATGCACTTTGGTACACCTATGTTGATAATACGATGCCACAACTCAACCAAGAGCTTGATGACGTATTAAGCAACTTGGGGATTTGCCCGCCAGCTTCTGGGGATTACCTCTACCAGCAATTTATTGCTTCTAAAGTCGAAACCACGGTTAGTGAACTACGCTCCAATATCGAACTATTAGCCACTGAAGTCGCCAGTTCAATGTCAGACACAATGACAGATACTCATGCTTTTGAAACGATCATTGATAAAAGCTTTAATCATTTAGAACGCGTGGAAAAAGAAGATCTTTCCATCGATGAAGTCATGAGCTTAATTAGGCAGTTAGTCAGTGAATCACAAGATATTCGCCATTCAACTCGCTTTCTAGGCGCTCAATTGAAAAATGCTTGCGAAGAAATTTCTCGCTTGCGTCATCAATTATCCGATGTGCAAAAAGACGCTTTATTTGATTCACTATCCGGGCTTTATAATCGTCGTTCATTTAACGCTGATTTGCTCAGTTTTGTGCATGCTCAACAAGCCATGAGTCTTATTTTATTGGATATCGATCATTTTAAATCGTATAACGATGACTTTGGCCATCTATTCGGTGACTCGGTTCTGCGTACACTGGCAAAACGTATTCAAGCCAGTTGTAGAGAAGGCATTACAGCCTATCGATTTGGTGGTGAAGAATTTGCCTTGATTCTACCACATAAACCATTGCGTAGTGCTCGCCAATTTGCCGATTCTCTCCGCCGCTCAATTGAAAGGTTATACGTTCGCGATCGTCGAACAGGGCAGCAAGTTGGCAATATTACCGCCTCTTTTGGTGTGGTGGAGTATCAACCAATGGAAACAGTAGACAATCTGATTGATCGGGCAGACAAACTGCTCTATGAAGCAAAAAAATTAGGTCGTAACCGAGTTATGCCCTTATAAAACAGAACCTTGAGCATTAAACCATCAAGCTCAAGGTTTTATACTCAAACAACTTGGAATTGCAGGTAGGCGGCAAGTAAGTAACAAATTTGTCTGGAACAAATTTGAGCAGCCGTAGGCTGGCTTTTGGTGAGGGCCACGGATGGCTCTCATCATCCCCATGAACATAAACAGGCGATGTAATTGGGGTGAACCAACGTAGCCAACACCTCTGCAGATTCAAGTAGGAAGGGGATATCGTTTTTATTTGGTCATAAATTAAAACAATAACTAAGACAGTAATCCCCTCCACTCTTAGCTCTAAATTCTTTATCTTCCCTGCTGGCCTGAGGCTTACCCCGCTCATCTCCCTTAATTAAGCTAATCCAATGGCGCAAAACAGCGTTTGGCATATGATCGTTCACCTCTTGGCTAAGGACAGTACAGGTTTCTAACTGAATGTCATCGATGTCGATCAGTTCAATATAACCGGTTCCTCGTTGACAACCGAGTAAGACTTCAACATGGCTCCCATGCCCATCTCGAAAAAGAATTGAACAAGGTTGTTCTTTCCCCCCCGTGTAAGCAATAAACTGTTTAGGATACTTCAGCCCACTATGCTGACCATTTTTAAAATATGCCAGTACATGATGATAATCGATCACATAACTTGTCACTTCTTGGTGAGAACCATTTTCTAACGGGAATAAACGATCAAGCAATTGCTTGGCTCTAAGTTGTTTTTCTCGTTGTAAATTAGCGCTGATTGTCTCGACGGCGAAGACAGCTTCAGCGATAAAGGGTTTATTGTGTTGTTGCATGTTAGTCTTATCGAATGTCAGCATATTCATCGTCTTTCCCTCATGGATAACTTTCAATTATGTCCTAGCGCAATCTTTTTCAAACTTGTGGTTAAATTTCACTCAAGTTTGTGACTTGCTTACTTGGTAGATTACCGTATTTTTAACTACAATTTCACAACAAAAATTTTACAATGTGAATTTTACAAAATGGCCATCTCCAAAAGCTTAGTTAGACAGTCCCATTTTTTGGGTACAAAAGTGCGAAATTTAAGAAAACGTAACCATTTAACGATGGAAGATCTCTCTGCGCGCTGTATTCGTATTAATCCAGAGTATGCGCCATCGGTCTCTTATCTTTCGATGATTGAACGAGGGAAACGGGTACCTAGCATAGAAATGCTGGAAGTGATTGCAGAGGTTTTTCAAAAAGATCCACGTTGGTTTTTAGACGATGAACCCGGGCAAGCGGATATTACACCAGATAAAGGGAAACGAGGAGGCATCAGTGGTATGGCTCTTGAGCCGAGTTTTCTTTTTTCCCATGATATTTTACAAATAGCTATCCCGGAAATGCTCTCACAAGCAGGCATCACAGGACGACAATTTGCTCATCTTTTGATTCGAGCCCATCAAGAAAGCTTGCAAAATCATTTTCCTGATTTAGAACGAGCCGCTGAGGAAGTTGGATTAAAACGCCTTAACTTAGCAGTAGAAGACTTAATCGATATGGCGAAAAATTTAGGCTTAACCGTACGCTGGGTGACTCGCACACCACATGATGTGGTCGATGAATTAGGGATTAGCGCCAAACAGTTGGTCACCTCTTTCTTCGAACCGCCAGGCCATATCTACTTAAATGAAATCCTACGCAGCTATCCGACTCGGCTCAAATATGATTTAGCCGTCTACATTGGCCATAATATACTCCACAGTAAGGACGGGTTAAAAAGCGTTCTTTCGGTTGGACATACACACAGTTGGGAAGAGTTGGCTGAAACCCCACAGGGTTCTGAACTGAATTCACAAGATATTTTACAAGCCTGGCGTGATTTTGAATCAAGCTTTTTTGCCGGAGCATTACTCTGTCCTAAAGTTCCATTTCGCCAGTTACTGGATAGAAATGGCTATGAGATAGCGGTACATCAAAAGGCCGGTGTTTCTCCCTCTGTGGCGATGAGAAGAATGACCGTCGTCTCTCCCTACCCACATTGGCATTATTTTGATGCTTATGGTGAAGGGAAGCTAAAAGCGGTTTATCGTGGAAATGGTATTCCTCTTCCTTGGGGAAATATGCGTAAAGTGAATGATCCATGTCAACATTGGGCAGTATTTCGTCGCTTAGCGGAGCCTCAGCCTGGCAGTTCGGCACAAATTTCCATTTTAAATGTGGGTGATGAACCACGGATCTACTGCTGTGAATCGATGAATATGACCGATCCTGCAGGAAACAACCGAGTCCTTTGTGCCGGTATCGATCTTAACCCAGCCATTAATGCACAGGGGGGAGATGCCCGAAGCATTGCTGAAGAGCTAAAAGCCTCCTGCGTCACACAAGGAGGAACCACATCCATTCCTCGCCATATTAAAAAGGACTTATTGACGATTGCTAAGATTCTCAACATTAACTGGGTTGAGCGTGGTATAGAGAACCAAGCACGCTTAATCTGCTCTCGAGGTGCCGTTTGTCCTCGTATCCCAAGCTGTTATCAAAAATGTGGGGAATAACAAATAAAAAAATAGCCAATCGCAAGAAGCGCGATTGGCTGTATATAGATGTGAACAAAAGGGTTCACTAACAACGTCAGTTGGCTAGGTGACCCTCGGCTTAAAAGGGTCAATTTATATAAAGCACATTGTGTGCCAACTTTTAACCCTATAAAAAGTGCGATTTTGGGCAAAAAACCACCAGTTTCATTACAACTAATCTCATAATAAAATTGCATAATGCAAAATATTTGCTATTTGCAAAAAACAGCTATCTCTGTCTCATTTCATTATCTGTACAAGTATTGATTATGAAAAATTAATTGCTCATCCACATAGATAACAGCCAATGCCAGTGAAGTAAGTATGCACTAACTCAACAGCATCAATAAGGGGAAATTGATGGATTGCCGTATTGTGCCGCCGCTAAACATATCGAGCGCTTTCCTATGGTTGTGGATTAGTGCCCCTTGATGTTACCAAGCCGAAAACTCAGCAGCAGTGATCGGTTCCAATCGTTTAACCGGACATATACATCCACCACAACCCGATCGCTGCAAACACAACTAACCAAACGATATAGCGAAGCGTATTCGGTTTATCTGATTTAGTTACCACGACGGGCTTCATCGCCTGACGTCGAGCACGACGTGCCGCTGCCATCATAAACGATGGTTTCTCTGGTGGTTTTTCTTCTGCTGATTGTTCTTCGCGCTTTTTTTGAGCACTATTCGCCGTTTGTGTAAAACGGTGTAATTGGTCTGTAGTTAGGTCTCGCTCAGGATCATAACGTGAATAAGGATCAGTATGTTTGGGAACGATCGCCATCTATTCTCCTCACTCGCCCAGCTTTGATTAAATTATAGCCAATACTATCAACCCATGCTTAAACATGCTTCATGAGCTATATATTTTCCCGTTCTCTCATCTCTGATCAGCTCAGCTATGTGCTACAACGCCTTGAGAGAATAAAAATAACCGCTACCTACTTGCCGTATTGAATAAATATTGAAGCTAGATCATACTTTCGATCATCGTTGTTGCGCTTAATAAATCACTGCTTCACTCTAAATTAATCGATACACTCAAACCACTGTGGGTATAACACAAACCTATACGTCGAAGTGGTTTCTAAGTGTACCTGTTTGATCACTGAGTATGCTGAAAAATAGAAGAGATCATGAATAAACCACGCTATCGCCATTATCCATCGACCTCCAAGCAGATTCTGTTACAAACTGTTTTCTGGCTAGTGCTGGCTTTTTTGGCATTGATATTTTCCATGCTCATCTATTTTAGTTATCAAGATTATACCCACCCCAAACATGTCTATGGCTCATGGATAGAAATAGGCACTCCCCCCCATTTGACGGAAGTTCTTACCTTTAATGAACAAGGTGTCTTTCGGAATGAACGGCTGATCAGTACTCAATTTGGGTTTGATGGAAGAAGTATTGAGGTTACCACTGGCAGTGGGATAACCATTTATCAATTATCCGGGACTCAAAAATCCCCCCAGTTGCGGCGAATTGAGCCATTAATTCCTCATCAACGCTTTATTCGAGAAGGCTACGAACATACCATGTCAACCGATCCAACGCCGACTCGTCGATCTGCCGTTTCGGAACACTTTAGAGAGCAATAAGGCTTCGGCAAGGAAGCCTTATCAGCGTAGTTTATTTACGCAAAGCGTTGAGTTTTGCCTGTGCTAAGCCAAAGATACTATCTACTGGATAGCTGCCATCTTCTGTTGCAATTCCAGCAGGTTTACCGGTAAATAGTTCAATGGCTTCGGTAACATGCTCAATTGCCCAAATATGAAATTCACCTTTTTCGACCGCTTTGACAATATCATTACGTAACATCAGGTTATGCATATTTGCCCGCGGAATAATCACGCCCTGATGATCATGCCGCCCTTTAATATTACAGACATCAAAGAAGCCTTCGATTTTCTCATTCACGCCACCAATTGGCTGCGCTTGACCAAACTGATTCATGGAGCCCGTAATCGCAATATCTTGTCGGTTCGGGTACTTAGAAAATGCCGACACAATCGCGCAAAATTCAGCCATACTCGCACTATCGCCATCTACCCCACCATACGATTGTTCAAAAGTAATAGTAGTGGTTAATGGTACCCGAGCGGTACGGCCAAAGACTGACGTTAAGTAAGCAGATAAGATCATCACTCCTTTTGAATGAATACTGCCGCCTAAATCAACACTGCGTTCAATATCAATGATCTCGCCGTCACCATAAGAAGTGGTGGCCGTAATTCGATTCGGTGCCCCAAAAGCATGGTCACTGGTTGCCAGCACTGAAAGTGCATTGACTTGACCGATTGCTGTGCTCTCTGTTTGAATTAAAGTTGTGCCATTGAGAAAGGTTTCCATAACCCCTTCTTGCAAACGGTTAACACGCATTTGTTGGTTATTCAACGCCTCTTCGACATGATTTTGTCGAATCATATTTGAATTAGCTTGTCTGGCAACGTAGTTTGATTCACGTAATAAATTAGCAATATGCGCTGAGTGTAACGACAGTTTATGCTGATCACCTGTCATTCTAGAACTGTGTTCGATAATTCGTGCAATCGCTTTTCGGTCACAATGCAGCAAATTATTGTCATGAATGATACTAGAAATAAACCGAGCGTAATGCAGCTCACTCTCTACGGTACGCTTCATTTCATCTTCAAAATCGGCAGTGACACGGAACAACTCACTAAACTCAGGATCGTAATGAGTCAGCAATTCATAGGTGCGATAATCACCAAATAAGATAATTTTCACATCTAAAGGAATCGGTTCTGGATCCAATGAAACTGTACCCGTCAAAGTGACCTCTTTTTCTAATGAGGTAAAGCTTAACTGACGTGAACGGAGTGCTCGTTTCAGGCCGTCCCAAACATAAGGTTGCTCTAATACTTTGACGGCATCCATCAACAGCACGCCACCATTGGCTTTATGTAAACTACCCGCACGGATCAAAGAAAAATCAGTGAATACGGTGCCTTTATACGTCGCAGTTTCAATATAGCCAAACAGTGAATGATAATTCGGATTTTCCTCAACGACGACAGGGAACTGTTGCGATGATCGACAAACCAGGACATTCACTTTATAACGACGGGGCAGTTTTTTATCGAGGGCAGCAGTGGCTAATTCACCTTGCTCGCCGGTATCATCGAGGAAAATATCCACATTCTCAACAATATCTTTTTGTAACTCGGTCAGATAAGCTTTGATTTCTGGGTATTTAGAATAATCTTGTTTGAGCTGCTTAATAAAATGACTGATGACATCTAGCGTCACATCATCATTCAATTTTTTAATTTTTTCACTGTACGCTTCTTCCCATTCAGTTAGCTGTCGAACCATATTTCTGAGACTAACTTCAAGTTCATCAATCGTTTGAGAAAAATATTCTTGTTCTTTTTTACTTAACGCATCGAAACTTTCTTCGGTATGCATCTCCTCGCCATTCATGGCTACGAATTGATAATCACCTTGCGTCGTGATGGTTAAGCTAATATCACGCTCTTTCGCTCGGCGAGTAATTTCTTCCAACTCGTGTTGCTGCTTCTGTGCTAATTGATTTTTTAACCGATCGGCACGGCTAAAATAGAGTTCATTATCAAAAGCTAATGGAATGGCATTCATTAATTTTGCCATCAATTTTTCAATATCTTGGCGAAATTTTTGTCCCACGCCAGATGGAAGCTTTAACACCCGAGGAGTACGAATATCATCAAAATTGGCCACATAACACCAATCAAATAACTCGGTATTTTCATGCTGATGGCGATTAAGATAACGGAGAATCATCGTCCGTTTACCCAGCCCATTACGCCCAATAGCATAAATGTTGTAACCTTTCTCTTTGATAGACATGGCAAATTCAACCGCTTTTTGCGCACGCTCTTGACCGACGATCTCATCAATAGGAGCCAATTCTTTGGTTGATTTACATGGCAGTTTTTCTAATGTTGCAATATGATAGAGCTGCTCAGCACTTAAATATTGAATTGCCATACTCCCTCCTTATCTTTTTATGATTGTTATGCATCCTGATACTCCAAGGAGATAATTACGTCTATGTGGATGGATACTGAATAATGTTTGACTACAACACGTCTTTAATACTTCACCGTTATTTGGTTCTTTGTTTACCGTATCGGTTAGCCTTACGCTCCTTTGTAGCTCAAGTGTAGAAGAAAATCACAACCTTTTTAGTGACTTAATACCAATTCACAACCAAGCGGATAAATAATCAACAACCGAGCCTAAAAAATTAAATGATAATTAGTTGCATTTAGTGAGTTGTTGCATTTAAATATATCTAAATAACTTGGATCTGCAGATAGGCGGCTAAAGTGTAAAGCCTCATGATCATACGTGCTCAATGTTATTGAGGGCAATCAATTCGCCAACACCGCCCCCCCTGCAACTAGGTTCGCAAAAAGTTACTCTCTATCGGAGTTAATATGGAACTAAAACCATGCTGGAGCCATTACCTTAAAGCGAAACAATTAATGGCTCAACACCATTGGCCTGAAGCTCATTGTCTTTTGATTGATGTCCTACACCATCTTCCCAAACATCTGTGTGATGCGGCACAAAACGCACAAACGAAACCTTGCCAGTTTATTTGCCTCATGACAGGGTTAAAAGAAAGCGCTATTTATCAGTCAGACATTCTTTCTAAAATGGGGCAAGATCAATATGCTTATCAGGCCATTAATCAGACTTATGCTCTATTGCAATTTCTTTCCATAGAGACAAGTCCTCTCATTCGCTCGGTAGCTAATGTAATCAATACACTCTGTAACGAGTTACTTGAGCATATCCACCGGTTTTGTCATAACCAGAGAAGTGCTTCGTGGCGAATCGAATATCAGGATGTTGAAAAAACACATCGTTATTTTACTCAGCTAAAATACCACCAAGGGCAGCCTTGTGATATCCCGATGTTAAATTAAATCAATCGAATCAAATATAGTGCACTATGGTTAAATAGCGTGAACGAGTATGCTCTATGAATAAACGAACTTTATTAGGGAGGCTGATGTGTAAATGGATAAACGAAGTTGCGAGATGCGTGGGCAATATCATGTCAGCCTAATCAAGTATTAGGCGCTTGCTGACTTAAACAACTCGCGCATCAATGATGTCAATGAAATGAAGGGATAACCTCTGTTTAGTTGGCGGCTAATCCTCTCAGAGGCTAGTGGCCTTTAGCCAAAGTTAATTTATCGCTTTTGAATAGAAACGAATTTGAAACCATTGCTCCAGAGGCACTCAATAACGTATTGAACCATTAATTTAATCCTTTTGGCTTTGCTTTTTGGCACATAGAAATCGACCTTTGGCACTCACTCTACGCTCTCCATTCACCAATAATTGAGCAGATAAAAAATAAATACCTCGTCGCTCATCATGACATTGTCCGATCACCGTGAGCCTATCTCCCACCTTAATCGGATGATGAAAGCGAACATCTAACTGCGCCGTTAACGCTGGGATCTCTTGCAGCAACAGACAATGCGTCATAGCTGCATCTAATAACGAACTGGCAATACCGCCATGCAATAATCCTAAGTATCCTTGGTGTCTAGGCTCAACAATAAAGTGCCCTTCTGTTTTTCCAGCAGCAACCGCTGTAAAGTTAACCCCTAAGGAATAAAAGTTTTTTTCTGGTGTTGAACACACCGCACACATTACGTGAGAATCCACCGCTGACATTGATCACTCTCCATTACTCAATGTTAATAGCATATGCTAATTATGGGTAACGTAAAGGAATGGAAACATTGTTTGCAGCACATATTTATATTTACTATAACCAAACAACTGAGAGTTGCAGGTTGGCGGCAAGTGAGTGACAAATTTGTCTGGAACAAATTTGAACAGCCGTAGGCTGGCCTTTGGTTAGAGCCACGGATGGCTCTCATTATCTCCATGAGCATAGACAGACGATACGATTAGGGTAAAAGAACATAAACACCCCATGCAGCTTCAAGTAGGAAGGGCATAGCCCTTCGGTTTATCATTATCCCCCTTATTCCCATTTTGCTGAAGTTGATTCAGCCATCAAAAATCACCCCTATTTTTCTATTCCATCCTATAAAGATCACATTACGCCAAGTTATATATTGAGCACCAGTTGTTCAGGTGTACTCTTTTTGCTGAATCGATTCAGTTATTTAAAATTCGACAATAACATAAGGAAAGACAATGAAAATCACACCGACATTTGCTGCCGTGTTACTGGGTTTAACTGCAATGAATAGCTACGCAGTGGAATTTGTCCTTACAGATTCCATGCTTGCAAAAGAGGTAGGCAATTGGCAAGTCACCCACGACTCACTGGATTTTACCGATAGTCACCCCTTTTCTATTGAAAAACGACAACTACATGGAGGAAAACAAACTGGGGTCGATGTTCTTATTATTGATAATGGAATTCTCTCCATCACCTTAGTTCCCACTCGTGGTATGGGGATTTATGATGTCAAAATGGATGGTCAACGAATTTTAGGTTGGAACTCTCCTGTCAAAGAAATTGTGAATCCGGCATTTATTGATCTTGAAAGTCGTAATGGATTGGGCTGGTTAGATGGCTTTAACGAAATGTTAGTACGCTGTGGTTATGAATGGACAGGTCACCCGGGCATTGATGATAATGGGCAGTTACTCAGTTTACATGGCCGAGTGCAAAATACCCCCGCCTCGACAGTAAAAGTGATTATTGATGATACGCCACCACACAAGATTACGGTTGAAGGTAAAGTGGCTGAACGTACCTTTAAAAAAGCAGAATTAGTGACGCTCACACGGCTAGAAGTCACCCCTGGCAATAATACCTTTGCAATACATGATACGCTCACCAATAAAGCCGATTATGATGATGAATATCAAATTATTTATCACTCCAATTTTGGCCGTCCCATACTAGAAGAAGGGGCCAAAGTAACCGCGGCCGCCAGTGAGATCTCTCCTTTTAATGACTATGCTCAAGCCGGATTAAAAAGTTGGCAAACCTACCTTGGTCCAACAAAAGGGTTTGACGAAATGGTCTTTAACTTAAAACCCATCGGCGATGAAAATGGCCATTCTCTGGCGGTATTGCATAACAAGGCAGCAAATAAAGGGGTAGCCGTCGGCTACAACGTGCAGCAACTGCCTGTTCTTACCCTATGGAAAAATACCGATACTGAGCAACAAGGTTACGTAACGGGTATCGAACCAGGAACCAGTTATGCGTACAATACCAAGTATCAGCGTCCTCTAGGTTTAGTGCCAACCATTAAGGCTGGAGAAAGCAAAGACTTTAATGTGACCTATACCGTATTACGGGACCATAAAGAAGTCCAAAAAGCATTGCAAGCTGTCCAAAAAATCCAAAAGAATGTGCCGCTAAAAACCAGTAACACACTGATTGTAGACTTAAATAAGGTTCAGTAACCCACGACCATAGCTTCCTCCATCATGAATAAGGCTGGAGTTCTCACTGGGTTTATCTATTGTCATTCAACCGCTCAAAATGAGTAGAGAACATTCAGAGTGATATAGATATAACACTGGCGCTTACAGTAAGCGCCAGTGTTTTTATGTTTTTAGCGGAGTAAAAATCACCATTTAACCCGCTCGGCGTATTTCTACCGCTTTCGCCAGCTCACGCAACACAGTCTCTGTATCATTCCAACCAATGCACGCATCGGTGATCGATTGTCCATAAACGGGCGCTTGACCATCCACCAGATCTTGGCGACCTTCGACCAAATGTGACTCGATCATCACGCCAAAAATAGCATGCTCACCTGAACGAATTTGCTGGCAAATATCCTCTGCGACCACCATTTGACGCTGGTACTGTTTTGAACTGTTGGCATGGCTAAAATCGATCATTACTTTTTGTTTTAAACCTGATGTTTCCAATTCTTGTTTGATCGCTGCAACATGCTCTGCACTGTAGTTTGGCTCCTTGCCACCACGCAAAATGATATGACAATCTGGATTACCTGCCGTTTCTACAATTGCCGAATGTCCAAATTTAGTGACCGATAAAAAATGGTGTGATGCACTCGCAGAGCGAATGGCGTCAGAGGCTATTTTAATATTGCCATCGGTACCGTTTTTAAAGCCAACAGGGCAAGAAAGGCCAGAAGACAGCTCTCGGTGAACCTGCGATTCCGTCGTGCGTGCACCTATCGCTCCCCAACTGATCAAGTCTGCAACATATTGTGGTGTAATCATATCTAAAAACTCACTGGCGGTAGGAATACCCATGTCCGTCAGATCCAATAATAACTTACGTCCAATGCGTAAACCGTCATTAATTTTATAAGAATCATCTAGATAAGGGTCATTAATTAAACCTTTCCACCCTACTGTCGTCCGGGGTTTTTCAAAATAAACCCGCATCACGATTTCTAAATGGCCACTTAACTCCTCTCGCAATGTTTTAAGACGCTGGCCATACTCCATCGCCGCTTTCGTGTCATGGATGGAGCAAGGCCCTACCACGACTAATAACCGATCATCTTTATCGTGTAAAATATTATGTATTGCCTCACGCGCTTGGAATGTCGTTGAAGAAGCGATACGACTAGCAGGGAATTTTTCTAAAACCGCCACAGGGGGTAATAATTGCTTAATTCGTTTAATATTAACATCATCAGTTTGGTACATCGCTTACTTCTTCCTATTACTTACATTCAACCGTTGCCGGTTATCCCGTCACAGATTACTTATCCTCTTTAAGTAACTTAAAGGCTTCCTCAACCAAGAGCAAGCACTATTTTATAAAAAATGCAACAAAACAACTTAACTTACAACTAAGTAGGTTCGTAATATTTTCTTTACACCCAATAATAAAGAAAACCATCAGCTTAAAATCACTGAGTTATAATGAGCAAAGAGAAGTTTAGCGATTGCGTGCCCATTATTGATAATGAATATCAATTACAATATATCCTCAAATAACTTCGAGTTGCAGGTAGCCGGCAAGTGAGTGATAAATTTGGACAGCCTCAAGCTGTCTTTTACTGAAACCTAAGGATGGCACTCATCATCACCATAAACATAGACAGGCGAGGAGGTTGAGGTGAACGAACATAGCCAACACCACTGCAACTTGAAATAGGAAAGGTTATACCATCCTCTCGGAATAATCATCGCTCAACAATAATAAGGTGACCACTATGATGAATAAAGTCCTAGCTTGGCTAGAAAAAGATCCTGATCTTAAAACTCGTCAAGAGCTACAAACGCTGATTGATAAGCACCAAATGGATCAAGTTGAAGAACGGTTTAAATCACGATTAGAGTTTGGTACCGCGGGGTTGCGAGGGAAAGTCGGTTGTGGCCCCAACCGAATGAACCGATTGGTAATTCAAGAAACTGCCGCAGGGCTAGGTGCCTATTTAATAAAGCAGGTTGAAAATGCTCAGCAACGTGGTGTGGTCATTGGCTATGATGGCCGCCCGGACTCTCAACAATTTGCTCACGATACTGCCTCAGTGCTCACCGCTTTAGGCATCAAAGTGTACCTCACCTACCAAGTCGCTCCAACGCCAGTGGTGGCTTTTGGTGTCAACCATTTTAACGCCGCCGCTGCGGTTGTCGTGACTGCCAGCCATAACCCTCCCGAGTATAATGGTTTTAAAGTTTATTGGGGAAATGGCGCACAAATCATTCCGCCTCATGATGCAGGCATTGCGGCAGAGATCGAACTAGCGGCAGTGCAAGAAATTCTAACGCTAGATTTGAAGACGGCAGAGCAACAAGGTCTACTGGTTTGGCTGGAAGAAAATTATTACCAGACTTACCGCCAAACCATTAATGCCAGCCCACTTCTTCAAAATCACACTCACCCAGAAAATATCACATTGGCCTATACGGCGATGCATGGTGTTGGCGCTGAAATGGCGGAAACGTTACTAGCGGATGCGGGTTTTACTCAGGTGTACAGCGTGCAAGAACAGCGCGAACCCGATGGTACTTTTCCTACCGTGCATTTCCCAAATCCAGAAGAAGCGGGCGCGATGGATCGAGTCATTGCATTAGCCAGTTCGGTCAATGCTCAACTAGCTTGTGCCAATGATCCCGACGCTGATCGGTTTGCGGTCGCTATCCGTAAATTGAACGGGGAATACCAAATGTTAACGGGCGATCAAGTCGGGGCGTTACTGGGCCACTACTTGCTCAATCAGACTCATCAACAGCAGCCTCTGGTTGGAAATACCATCGTATCGTCTAGCCTATTACATAAAATAGCCCACGCTCATGGTGCAAAATATTATCAAACCTTGACCGGGTTCAAATGGTTAACCAATATTGCCATGCAGCAACAAAGCGAGCAGCATCCTTTCTTATTTGCCTACGAAGAAGCCTTGGGTTACACCGTTGGCAATACCGTTTGGGATAAAGATGGCTTATCTGCCATGGTTGCCTTTGCGCAACTTGCCGCAGAGTTATATAGCCAAGGAAAAACAATTTGGGATCAGCTTGAATCTCTTTACCGTCAGCATGGTTTATATGTCACCGCTCAGCGTAGTATTGCGCTGGATCCGGATACCCCCCCCATTGGCGATCAACTACGTGCAGCGCCACCTCAATCGATTGCAGGTCAAGCTATCTTAAGCTGGGACGATCTCAAACACGCGCTTCGTCACCATCAAGATGGCTCAAGTGAAACACTGACGTTACCCAGCAGTGATGTACTCATTTACCACTTGGCCAACGGCGCTCGGGTGATTGTACGGCCTTCAGGTACTGAACCAAAGCTCAAATGTTACTATGAGGTGATCGGCAGTTTTGATGATCATGAAAGCTTCAGTGATGCTCAGCAACGAGCAGAAGAACAGATGGCGCTATTGATTAGTGAGCATCAAAAAAGCCTATAATCTAAGCGCAGAAGCTCAACCTCATCACAGAGGTTGGGCTCTTTAACTATTCAAGAAAGGGATGACAATCCCGCTAACCATCCAGAGTGCCAAGAGCAAAAAAATCGTCCCCATCAATTTATGTTGATAACATCGAAATTTATCATTTTCTAACAATGTGTTACCGCATAAACCCACCAAGGCAACTAATGATAAATTAAATAATAACCCACAAATATTGAGTAAAATACCCAACGCGAGCATTTGCTCACCTGAGCTGGCGGCTATCTTATGAGAAACAAACTGAGGCAAAAACATAACAAAGAAAACCAATGCCTTAGGATTAAGTAAATTACTCAATAAGGCTCGTTGATAAAACGTTTTTGCCAATTTTGATTCAATCGCCACCGTCGCCGCTGAATGCTCAGTCGCCCGCAGACAATCGATGCCCATTTTCAATAAATACGCCCCACCCAATAACTGTAGAATTGTCAATGCCATCGGATTCATAGCAACCATGGTGGAGACGCCTAGTGCTGCCAGTAAAGTTAAAATCACACCAGAGGTGGCATTGCCTAAGCTAGCAAAAACTCCGACTCTACGTCCATAACTCAAACTAGAGCTGGCAATCAATAACATGTCTGGGCCAGGTAATAACAGCAAGGCAATCACCGCCGTGAGATACACAGGAAGAATCGACAAATCAATCATTACTATCTTTCATATAATAAATAAAACCAGAAATTTTATATCAATAAATAAGAAAAACATAATTATATAAGTAATATATTGACAAAGTATCTAGTCAATTACTTCAATAAAAAAAATCAGGCGAAATTTTGTACAAGTATTTGTTGTTCAATGGTGGTTAGATAAGCTTTTCACACTGTATTTTGTCAAGGCAACAAGATACAGTCAGCCTATTGATTAGGATGATTTATGAGTAACCACATTTTGTCACAACACACTGAAATAGAGTCTCAGTCACGCTTATTCTGGCAAGGCTGTCTTGCCATGTTACCACTCAGTATCGCCGTTTTACCTTGGGGATTATTAGCAGGTTCCTTTGCGATTGATGCCGGTTTAACCTTATTAGAAGGTCAGGCTCTTTCGGCGATTCTCTTTGCCGGCTCCGCACAGTTGGTTGCTATCGGAATGATGAAAACGGGTGCGGGATTAATGACCCTGCTGATGACCACCTTTTTTATTACTTCTCGCCATTTCCTCTACAGCGTCTCCATGCGTAAGAAAATAAGCCCGCTGCCTCTTCGTTGGCGTTTAACGCTTGGCTTTCTTCTCACCGATGAATTATTTGCTATTTGTGGGCAACAAAGTGATCAGCAATTTCAACGCTGGTATGCATTAGGGGCAGGGCTGAGTTTTTATTTATGCTGGAACCTCGCCACTTTGGTGGGCATTATTGCAGGGCAATACTTACCCGCTTTAAATGAATTAGGCTTGGATTTTGCTGTAGCAGCAACCTTTATCGCGATTGTCATTCCCACGGTGAAAAATCGAGCCGTTTTAGTTTCCATACTCGTCGCACTGATACTTTCAGTCGGGTTAACCGTCTTTCATGTGCAAGGAAGTTTAATGATCGCCAGCATTGGCGCTATGTTAGCGGGATTTTTCACCGAACAAATGACCGGAGGAAAAGTATGATTATCCTGTTTATTTTTGCAATGGCAGCGTTGGTGTTCTTAAGCCGGTATCTATTTTTAGAGCCTCGTCTTCCTCTTCGACTCAACCCAACATTGCACCGCTTACTAAGCTACTCAGGGCCTGCGGTCTTAACCGCCATTTGGGCCCCTATAGTCTTTACGGATCAGGGGACTCTTTGGGTCAGCCATCACAACCCTTATTTATGGGCTGCGCTACTGGCGGTAATATTGGCGTGGAAAACCAGCAATGTACTACTCACCACTCTTATTAGCATGGCAATGTTTTTATTGCTCAATATCGTACTCCTGTCTTGAAACGAAATGTTGCTTCGTCAACCACACCAATTTAGGAGTGGATTCTTCAACTCACTCGGCTGGCTACTCTGCCAGCCATTCAACTTCTATCAAGACTTGATCAGCACATTTTAAACGCCCTAAAAATCGATCCCCCTGATGCACTTCGCCAACGCCTTGGGGCGTGCCAGTCATCACAATGTCGTTATCGCACACGGAGGTATATGTTTTTAACTCAGCCAAAATTGCGTCTGGTTTATAAATCATCTGTGCCACACCGCCACCTTGTACTCGGACGCTATTAATAAATAGTTCCAGTTGTAAATCAGAGATATTTACGCCTGGCAATGGAATAAATCGACTTAACACCGCTGAACCATCAAAGGCTTTGGCTCGCTCCCACGGTAACTGTTTCTGTTTCAACTGTGATTGTAAAGTCCGTTTCGTTAAGTCTAATCCCAAGCCTACCGCAGTATAAAGACCATTTTCCACCAAAAAGCAGATTTCGGCTTCGTAATGTAAAGCTTCTTGATGGAAAGCCCGTAAGGTGGAAGTAATACTGCTGTTCGGTTTATTAAACACCACCATCTGTTCTGGGAAGGGATTATTCAGCTCTTTGATATGGTCAGCATAATTGCGCCCGACACACAGTACCTTTGATGGATAGACTAACTGTCCTGCATAACGTACGGCATTCATTTCTCGTCCTTGAATGATGAGTAAAAACAAAGTGTAACCGATCTTTTTTAATCACCAACCTTCACGCTAAAAATCCTAATAGAAATAAGATCCCTGACTCAATATGCGGCAATAGTCCGCGCTTCATCACCAAACATGTTCATTTTTATTCAATAAAAACAAAACCTAATCATCACAATTAAGCAATCAAATCGTCATTTTAAAATCTTAACTTATTCTCAACCAAAACATAGGGCATGAAGCTCAATTCACTATCAATAAGGTAATAACAATGAAACAAGCAGTAGTAGCAACCGCAATCTTCGCCGCTCTCGCTTCTGGTTCCGCGATGGCAGCCACTGTGTATAAAGCAGAGGGTACAGAACTCAAAGTGGGCGGTCGTGCAGAAGCACGCTTCAATATATCTGATAATAACGAGTCGGATAGCTCGACTAAATTTAAAGATAAATCACGTGCTCGGTTCAATTTAGTGGGTAAAACCACCATTGCTGACGATCTGTACGGTTTTGGTAAATACGAAGCGGAATTAGATGGCAGTGACAATTTAACTAATCGCTACTTCTTTGCTGGGCTTGGTACTTCTCTCGGAGCATTCTCATATGGCAAACAAGATTCTGCACAAGTAATGCTCACAAACTTCACCGATATCATGGCAACCTTTGGTGCCGATGCCGCTGACATTGTTGACGGCAATAAAGATAAACGCACCAATAACTTCCTTTATAGCGCTAAATTTGATGCATTATCAGTCCAAGCTAACTATCTTGCTGGAGAGAAAAAACAGGCCAATGGCGATGATGACAGCAGTTTCGGTATTGCTCTTAAATACGACTTCAACATGTTTACACTCGGCTTAGGCTATGTCGGACAAGACAATGATGACAAACAGTTCAACCTTGCTGCTTCCATAACACCAACAGACTCTCTCAGCCTAGCGGCGCTCTTTGTCAAAGGAGAAAAATCGTCTGAAGATATTATCGGTTATGAACTTGCCGCTAAATTTAAAGCCAATAAACAGCTTGATTTAGTCGGTGTGTATAACTTCCAAGAAAATGATGATACCAATACCGATCTAGCGAAAAACTTTGCTATCGAAGCGGTCTATAAATTTAACGGCAATATTCGAACGTATGCTGGTTACAAATTTGAGCAGCTGAACAATAAAGATGATCAACTCCAAGCAGGCATCCGTTACGATTTCTAGTTTCTCGTCTACTCGATAAATACTGTCCTTTTGCTTAGCCTCTCTCACCGGGAGGCTTTTTTCACTGCAATGAACAGTGATCTCAGCTATCTTGATTATATTCAGATACATTAGATGTGCTGCTCAATCGAGCTTATCTACTTAAATACTCATTTATCGAGATCACCAACATGGCAACTCCTATCAATATCACTTTATACCGTTGGGCTGGTCAATTTGGACCATTTAAAGTCAAAATACCTTGTGGTGAGTGCACCTTAACGCTCGATATTCTCAAAGACACCTTCAACCATGAACTGTCCGACGTGGAGATCAATCTACAAACAAAAGAGTGGCTTAGCCATTGGTGGGAACCATTGAAATTCGGCGCTTGGCATGCACCAATTGTGGTTGTTGAAGGTAAATTGATCAGTCAAGGTGAGGCGATGAATCGTGGTGTGCTTATACAAGCTGTCATAAACGAGTGGCGCAAACGTCAATCTCTGCAAGGGAATATTATATTTGGTAAAGCGGGCTGTCCTTATTGCCAAAAAGCCCAGCAAGCACTTCACGAGGCAAGTATTTCTTTTCAATATTTTGATGTGATAAAAGACAGTGCGGCGCTCTACCGGATGATTCCCGAAGTAAAAGCAATGATTGGCCCGAAAACCCCTGTCACAGTGCCACAAATCTGGCTTGATAGCCAATACATCGGGGGCTACGATGCGTTGACTCAATGGCTAGCCGACTCCTCCACGAGTCAATCATCCCGAGTATAACGTCACGCAAAAACCCCGAGCATTCACTCGGGGCTTTTCATATTCTGTTTAGGCAAAGTTATTTGCTCATTTTCTTCCACACGTTTTTGATGAAAGATTTTTTCTTTGGTTTAGCTTTGCCATAGAGGGCTTCATGCATCATTTGTTTCGCGATGATTTGGCCCATATAGACGGTACCTAAATCGTTACCCATGACAATCTCCTACAATAATTACGTAAATTAATTACCAAACAAAGTAAATATATCACACAATAAGGCAAAAACAAGCCATGGATCACATAAATTTAGTTATTTTATTACAAGCTAATTTCGTTTTGGTTGCTGGTAAGTTTTTCCCGCAGCTTTATAAGTCTCTTTAGCCTTAATCGAAAATTGTGAATCAAAAAACCAAGCGATAAACCTAATTACATCGTCCCCTTCGTTCATCACATGCTCAATAAACTCTTGCTCTTCACCTTGCTCATTTTCTTCTTGTGTCACATGATAGATACGCTTTTCTCCATCAACTGTAGCCAAAGCAAACTGTCCGGTTAACGCTTGCGCGGCTTCGGCAATATCAGACTCGTCATGCGTTTTTAATACTTCCAGAGCCTGTGGCAAATTTGGCTGTTGACAAAGGTTTTTCACCAGAGCCTCAAATTGTTTTTGCTGCATTATTATCCCCCAAAATTATTTGAGGGGAGATTATATACTGAACGCCGACAAGGTACAGAATTCAAATACTTCCCGACGTCTCCTCCATGTCTGGCTATCATTACCACCCAATCGGTCCGAAAGTCGTAGAGCCATAAAGTGGCAAATCCATGCATCTTCATCCATAGTTTCTCTATGCATATGATCAATGATTAGCACCATCAAATTATATTAAGACTGGGTAGTTTCCTTTAAACCGTACAGTGAGCAAGCTATGATAACCACCAGCACCTTGGCTAGAGATGCTGTCAGTTTAGAGACAGTGAATAAATTGCTGTTGCTTGACGGTAAGTCTCTCTATGAACAATCCGTATTGAGTTTACATACTCACTTTCAGACCGAGACAACCCAGCTATTGGAGATCGATAAATTAAACTATAAAGCGGTGATGCTTGCTTACGCAGGAAATAACCCAGCATCTACCCATTGCTATATGATAAAAGGAAGTCTCTTCGAGCACATTGCACATTCTAAGCAAGAATTTTCGCTCATCACTGAGCACTCTCTCTCGACTTTTGCCCATGCCCCCGGTTTCCTTAACAAAGGCACACAAGCATATTTAGGCCTCCCCATAAAAGCAGAAACCGGTGAAGTGCTTGGGTTACTTTTTTCAACGTTCACTCAGCTAATAGAGCATCACCATCCTGCGCTTGAATATCATCGAATAATCGCGCGGCTATTAACTCACAGTTTACGCAATAAGTGGCTATATGACCGTTCTGAAAGTTTAATTCAGCAGCTCAGCTATGAGATATCACACGATAATCTGACCCACCTTCTTAATCGCGATTGTTTATCCGATAAATTGGATTATTTGCTAGAGAATAACCATCAATCTTTTACTCTCGCCTACCTCGATATCGATAACTTTAAAGCCATTAACGATCTCTTTGGCCACTATATTGGTGATCAAGTCATTAAATACGTCGCGAATACTATTTTTCAATGCGTATACAATGAAAACCTAATCTTTCGCATTGCTGGCGATGAATTTGCGTTCATTACCTCTTCCAGTGACCCACTAAAAATCTGTCAAATGATCATAGAAAGGTTACAGCGAGGCTATCGTGATTCGAATCATCACATTAAAGTCCGTTTAAGTATTGGGCTCGCCAAAAAAGATGCCACAATCAAAAGTTCGGATCAGCTCATTCTGAATGCCAGCTTGGCACTAAAAGAATGTAAGTCCATACATAATCAACCTATTTGTTGTTATGATACGCACCTAAGCCATGACTATCATCGGCGTACACAAATTATTAATGCGTTACGTATAGAGTTGGATAAATCACTAGAAAATGCGCAGGAACTTTATGTCAACGTCCAGCCGATAGTGCAACGTAGCAACCCAGAATGGCACTATTTTGAGGTGTTAGCACGTTGGGAAAACCCACAACTGGGTACGATTTCTCCAGTCGAGTTTATTGATGCTGCAGAACAATCAGGCTTGATTGTCGATCTAGGGGAAAGAATTGTAGAACTCGCCTGTCAAGCCAAAAAGGAATTAGAACGCTCTTTTAAGCGCAAAGTAAAACTTGCCATTAACTGTTCCGTACATGAAATCGCTCACTCCTCACGTTACTTAAAACAGTTAATGGCAATCATTGGACGCTACCAATTTCATCCCGATGAATTTACCATCGAACTCACAGAAACCGTACTATTATCGAAAACCGCTGAAGTCTCGCAGATGCTCGGCCAGCTACGTGAGTTAGGGTTTAAAGTCGCGTTAGATGATTTTGGCACAGGCTATTCCAGCCTCAATTATATTCACAGCTATCCAATTGATTGTATAAAAATTGATGCGACCTTCATCCGTAACATGCTTTGCAGTGAGACATCTGAACGGGTGGTATGGTTAATCATTCAACTAGCCAAGCAGCTGAAGGTCGATTTAATTGCTGAAGGAGTAGAAAATCAGCAAGCATTGGACAAATTGTATGCGATGGGATGTGAACAAATACAAGGCTATTATTTTTCAAAACCGGCCCTACCATCACAAATATTGCAGCGGTGGCACACTTGGCAAGCACAACATCCTTAAACTATAAGCCCGATGTTGTACTTGCCTCAGACTCAAAAACCGTTAACGCTCTGAATCTGGAGGGGTTGAGTGAACGGCCAGCAAACTATCTTGCTTGGCAAGCAGTTGGTCTAACTCGTTACGTCGTGCTATAAATGTCGCCATTTCTTGTTTAGGCACTGAATTGGCCATTGGGATATTCGCTGTCATCGGATTAACAGGACGGCCTCGAACAATGAGTTCATAGTGTATATGGGGGCCTGTCACTCTTCCCGTTGCTCCCGATAAGCCAATTCGCTGGCCACGCGTTACCTTCTGCCCCTTACGTACCAAGATTTTATCAAGATGCAGGTAACGGGTCATGTATGTACTACCATGCTGGATAGTAACATAATTACCAGCATAAGGATGATTTCGCGTCATTACGACAACGCCATCGCCGGTCGAAACCACTGGCGTTCCGATTGGCGCAGCAAAATCAGTTCCATTATGAGGGGAAACTCGTCCGGTAACCGGGTGGCGACGATGAGGATCAAACCCTGAAGACATACGCCATCGACTGGTGGTCGGATAACGTTGGAAAGCGCGTTGTAAACTTTCGCCGTTTTTATCGTAATACTGGCCATCTTTATATAGATAAGCCGAAATTTCATTCCCTCGGTTATAAATTTTAACCGCTTGAATTTCTTTATTACCTGTAAACTGATCGGCAACAAATTGGCGAGATAATACCACTTCGAAACGATCCCCTGCACGAAGATCACGTCCAAAGTTAATTTTATCTTTTAGCACACTCACAATTTGATCAATATCGGCACTCCCTAGGCCTAATTGGTGAGCAGATTGTGAAAAGCTGCCTTGTATTTCACCAATAACTGGCAGCTCTTGCCAACGGCCAGGTAAGCTAATTTCTTCAAACTCGTAGCTACCATCATCTAAACGAGAATACACCGCCCCTTGCACTAAGCTAAATTTCAACTCCATTTTCGCTAGCGTTTGTCCATCGATCGATTTCCAAAATCGTAGCGTATTGCCTGGTTTCAACGTATCTAGCGCCAGATAATTTAAATCCGTTTCCATAATTTTCATCAATTCTTGGTAACTAAAACCAAGGTGATTAAAAATAGAACTTAAGTTATCCCCTGCTTTGATCTCATATTCATAATCAGGGTAAGAGACTTTTTTGGTTTCTTCAGTATCCGATAAAATCGACTGCACGATCTGAGACTCGGTAATCGTCAAATCGATTTTTCTGGGATAAGACGGATGGCTAAAAGAGGCATAAACCGCAGCAATAGCCAGTAGAGGCAAGCCTACAACGGAAGCTTTTCTCCCTTTAGAAAGCTCCGAAAATCGAAAAAAAAGAGACTTTGGTGACACAATTAACCCGTACAGACTGTTCAAATAAGCAAAAGGGTAAAACTTTCTCGCCTAAAAGTCACCTTCTGAGTAAAAAACAGGCCATTTTTTGACAAACTTGTCAAATTTATTACTGGGCAGTGCAGAGTACGCAGTTATGGTCGCCAAACTCATTTACAACATAATCATCCGCTTGGGAATCATTCATCCACTCTTGTTCGTTCAGTAAATACCGATATTGGAACTTACCATTTTTAGGTAAACGAGTTTTAAACTTATAAATACTCGATTTAGCCACTTTTTTCATTGGCTGAGGTTGCCAGTCTGAAAAGTCAGCGACAAGAGATACTCTGGTGGTTTCTGCGGGTACTTCTAGCTCAAAAGTAACTTCAACTTCATTTTTTGTCTTAAAAAAACGTTTGCTAATCATAACCAATTCCCTTTATGTATCAATTTTGCTCAACCTGAACGATTATAAGCATACTTACGCACATGCTCAACATGAAATCTATTTTATTACCACTGAAAAGCCGTAAAGCTTCTCTCTCTGTCTATTTCTGAACTCATCATGTATATACCCAAACAACGTGGAGTTGCAGGTAGGCGGTAAGTGAGTGGCAATCACACTTCCTGCCATGGCCGCTCCCTTTACAGCAATCAAAATAAGCGTAGAATCCCCAGCGTCCTTATCCCCCTATATTTATTAAGGTGATCATTCATGTTTGCCGTTTATGAGTCTTATAAAGCAGGTTTACTCAAACCCAATCAATGGATAAAAAATATTACCGCCGGTATTATTGTTGGCGTAGTTGCTTTACCTCTAGCCATGGCTTTTGCGATCGCTTCAGGCGTTAAACCCGAGCAAGGAATTTATACTGCCATTATTGCAGGTATTATCGTTTCACTGTTTGGTGGATCTCGCGTCCAGATAGCAGGCCCAACTGGAGCATTTATCGTTATTTTAGCGGGTATTGTCGCTGAGTTCGGTGTTGCTGGATTACAAATCGCCACCATGATGGCTGGCGTGATTTTACTCATTCTTGGTATTGCTAAACTTGGCAGTATCATTCGTTATATCCCAAGCCCTGTCATTGTGGGTTTTACTAGTGGTATTGGTGTCATCATCTGGATTGGCCAATGGCAAGAATTTTTTGGATTACCAGCAATCACCGGAGATCACTTTCATCAGAAATTGATCGCGATTTTTTATGCCTTTCCTCGCCTTGATCTGACCACGACCTTACTTGGTTTGTTTTCACTTGCGCTTGTTATTTTTGGCCCAAAACTTCCGAAGTTGGCTAAAGTTCCCGGGCCATTATTAGCATTACTGGTCGTCACTAGCCTACAGTACACGGTTGGTTTCGATGGCGTTCGCACAATTGGCTCAGCCTTCGGTGGAATTCCACAAGGGTTACCTGAACTCGCGATACCTCAGGTGAGTTTTTCACAAATTTTACAACTAATAGGCCCTGCCTTTGCGATTGCAATGTTGGGAGCCATTGAATCTTTACTGTCTGCGGTTGTCGCCGATGGTATGGCGGGTACTAAGCATAATTCGAATCAAGAACTTGTCGGACAAGGGCTCGCAAATATTGTTGCACCATTATTTGGTGGTATCGCAGCAACGGGCGCGATTGCTCGTACCGCGACAAATATTCGTAACGGGGGTAATAGCCCTATTTCCGGTATTATTCACGCCCTAACATTAGTTATCATTCTA
This sequence comes from Vibrio sp. V30_P3S12P165, assembly GCF_009904905.1. Classification (NCBI taxonomy): domain Bacteria; kingdom Pseudomonadati; phylum Pseudomonadota; class Gammaproteobacteria; order Vibrionales; family Vibrionaceae; genus Vibrio; species Vibrio sp. V30_P3S12P165. The sequence goes on from NZ_WXWH01000076.1 coordinate 97,343, forward strand.
CTGGCGTTAGCTCCTCTTGCGGTCAATATTCCATTAGCAACTCTCAGTGCGATTTTATTTGTGGTTGCTTGGAATATGAGTGAAGCACCACACTTTATTAAACTGATCAAACGAGCCCCCAAAGCTGATGTTGCTATCTTATTGATCACATTTGGCTTAACTGTTTTTGCCGATCTCGTTGTGGCCGTTAATATCGGGGTGATCATCGCCACCTTACATTTTGTAAAACGTATGGCGGCAAGTGTTGAAGTCAAAGCAAGCACGCCACGCGAGCTAAATTATGAACTTCAGCAACACGGTATGACTGAACTCCCAAGAGAGATTGCGGTTTATGCGTTAGAAGGACCATTCTTTTTTGCGGCAGCCGAAAACTTTGAACAAGTGATGAGTAGTATTCAAGAGACGCCAGAGATTTTAATTATTCGTTTAAAATGGGTGCCGTTTATGGATATTACGGCACTGCAAACGCTAGAAGGCATGATTAACCACTTTCATCGTAAACAGGTCAAAGTGCTCATCTCTGGCGCAAACGCCAGAGTTACCCTTAAGCTGCGCCGGGCTGGTCTTATTGATTTAGTTGGTGAAAAAAACGTCTTCACTGAGTTTGATGCAGCACTGAGTGCGAGTTTGGCGGATATTCAAGCGAAATAGCGGTCAATCATCATTTTTTATTCATTTAAAGTGCATCGCCCTTTACCCGATAGGTAAGGGGCTTTTTTTATCCCGCCGATAATTAAACAAAATAATAACAAATCAAACACTAACAAAACAAACGACCATCTGGATTAAATATAACAGTAGAAATAAATGAATATTTAAACCATTTAAATGAATAGTATTGCAAAGTAATGCGAATATAGATATTCTGAGCGACAAGGTTAAAGTCATCGTATTGAATAAATATCAGATAGAAACCTTTCATTTATTAGCTACGTATGGGAAAAAAGATGCAAGATAATAGTCAACCCTTCACATCCAGTGCCAATAAGCACTCTGCCAGCAACTTTTGGATGTTTTTCCTGCCATCATTAATGGGCATTTTTCTATTTATGGCCCCCATTTATTATAATGATGGCCTAACCATTCCTGTCGCTGTTTTAGCTAAATCAGTCCAAGCGATCTTTGGTGATTATCTCGTAGGCACCATTACGATCATTGTTACTTTTATGGCAATCGCTTCCGTTATCACTAAGCTATTCAAACCTGCGGTGATTATTCGCCACACTTTTCTTAATAACCTTTTTAATCCAAGCTGGGTTTGGCTAATTGTTCGAGTTATTGGTGGGTTAGCAATCATCATGACTTTCTTCCAAATTGGTCCTAAAGCCATCTGGGAGGAAAATACTGGTGGTTTAGTACTTGATGGATTACTTCCAACGTTATTCTCGGTATTTATTTTCGCAGGGCTACTGTTACCCCTCCTGTTAAACTTTGGTCTACTTGAATTGATGGGCAGTTTGCTCAGTAAAATAATGCGTCCTCTGTTTAACTTACCAGGGCGTAGTGCAATTGACTGTACAGCTTCTTGGCTTGGTGATGGTAGCGTGGGCATCCTGCTAACCAGCAAACAATATGAAGATAAGTTTTATACTCAGCGTGAAGCGGCTGTTGTCGGTACCACCTTCTCTGCCGTGTCGATTACGTTCAGTTTGGTTGTTCTCGCTCAAGTACAATTAGAACACCTATTCTTACCATTTTATGCCGCCATTTGCCTTGCGGGTATTGTTGCCGCAGTTATCATTCCTCGTTTACCGCCTTTAAGCTTAAAAAAAGACGTATTTATTGACGGTTCAACACCAGAAAAAGACGCCGATGCCATTCCACAGGGACACAGCACTTTTTCTTGGGGGCTCTCACTGGCACTAACGAGAGCAGGACAAGTTAAATCTGCCAAGGCGATTTTTGGTGAAGGCATTCGTAATGCGATCGATATGGTATTTGGCGTACTGCCTGTTGTGATGGGACTCGGTACAATCGCTCTCGTCATTGCCGAATACACTTCTGTTTTTGCGATGCTTGGTCAGCCATTTATCCCCTATTTAGAAATGCTCGGCGTTCCTGAAGCGGTACAAGCATCACAAACTATGGTTGTGGGTTTTGCCGATATGTTTATTCCGGCGATTCTCGCCGCGTCTATCGATAATGAAATGACTCGATTTGTAATTGCAGCCATGTCCGTCACTCAACTTATCTATATGTCCGAAGTTGGAGCCCTGTTACTGGGCAGCCGCATTCCCGTCAACATCTTGGAATTATTTATTATCTTTATTCTACGAACCCTCATTACATTACCGGTCATTGTTGGGGTTGCCCATCTCATTTTCTAATGATGCCATTATCTAGATAACCATTTAAGCTCCGTTAATTCGGAGCTTTTTTTATCGTCGGCGATACCTAAACCGCTTGGAATTGCTGTTAGGTGGCAAGTAAATCTCCCCCGTGAGCATAGGCAGGCTATGTGCTCGGGGGAAACGAACGTAGCCAACACCGATGCAGATTCAACTAGGAAGGATCTAGAAGAATATATACGCAAAAGCCGCCATATTGGCGGCTTTGGAATGACGGGTATCCTTAACGATCTATTCTCCATCATCCGTTTTAGGTGGTGTTTTCTTTTTGGGAATAAAAATAGAGTCACCAACGGCCACATTCTGATAATAGCTTTTATCTCGCTTCACCGGTTTCTTAGCTATTTTCTTTTGTTGAGGCTTTTTGTTGTTAACGCTAACCGTGGATTTTTTTGTCGCTTGGCGAACTTTGAGCCCTTTAAACTTGCCTTGTAAACCTTCTAAAACATCAAACTGAATATCTTGCTGTAAAAAGGCTTCTACACGTTTAAAACTATCCCAATCTTTCGGACCAACAAGAGAAATGGCATCACCTTTGTTACCAGCTCGTCCAGTACGCCCTACACGATGAACATACTCTTCGGTGTGTTTAGGCATATCAAAGTTAATCACATGCGTGACCGTAGCAATATCCAAACCGCGAGACGCAACGTCAGTGGTCACTAAAATTTTAAAAACAGCACGTTCGAATTGGCTCATAATGGTATTACGTTGAGCTTGATTCAGATTCCCACTCAACGCGACCGCTTTTAACTGCTGTTGGTTTAACTTCTCTGTTAAACGTTCCGTATCAAGACGTGTTGCGGTAAAAATAATCACTTGACGATAATCCGCTTCTTGCAAAATACGTTCTAGCAATGCTTCTTTATGATCGAGATGATCACACAAATAAAAACGTTGTTGAATATCTTTATGTTGCTCATTGGATAATCCAATGGCAATGCGTTTAGGATCGTTAAGCATTTCATAAGCAATGTCATTCATTTCTGCGTGATCTAACGTTGCAGAAAACATCAGCGTTTGTCGCCGACGATGCTTCGCTGCCTTATGGATATGTCTAAGTTGTGGCGCAAAGCCGAGATCAAGCATGCGATCCGCTTCATCTAAAATAAGTGTCTCTAGCCCATCTAAAAAAAGTGAACGATGCTCAAGATGATCCGCTAAACGGCCCGGAGTTGCGACAATAAATCTCGGCCCTCGACGCAACGCTTTCACCTGATCATTAAAGTTTTCTCCACCAGTAATCAGTGTGGCAGTATAACTTAACCCAGCCAACACTGAACGAAGCTCACCGTAAACCTGCTTCGCTAATTCACGGGTTGGAACTAAAATAATCCCTCTTGGATCCTTAGCTGATAATGCTTTAGTTTTTAATGCCTTATGCAGCATTGGCAGCAAAAAGGCTAACGTTTTTCCCGATCCCGTTTTTGAAGAGGCCAGCAAATCTTTTCCCGCCATGGCGACTGGAATGGCTTGTCGTTGGATATCGGTCGCTTGTTTGAAATTATAATGCGCTAAGGTTTTCAATAAGCGATTGTCTAGGCCTAATTCTTTAAACTGCAAAGGATTCTCCAATAAAAAATAACAACGGCTAACGCTATAAAATAAGATGCTTGCTGATACAGATAAACAACAAGCATTCTCCTCGCACAATCACGAAGAAGATAAACGCCGCCAGATCGCTGCGACTTCAAGTAGAAGGTAAGCAGCACACCAAAAATTTAACGCGATATGATAGCGCGAATAGCTACCGCATAGATAGCCATCATGGACAATTATTCTAGCTCAAACCACTTGCATTGCAGGCCATCGACATGTACCTCGCTTCATTCACGAGCTGAACGGTGGAACACAGGCCTAAATTATTTATTATTTTATAATATTTTGGATTATTTTGACGGTTCTTCTATAGGCGTAAGGTAGAATAGTGGCTACACTTTAACCCGTCACTATATAATATGGTATAAAAATAATGTATAGGGCGTATTTGGTAAATATCAACAAGGAGTTCGATATGAATAAACTATTACTTGCCGCTGCAGCATCGTCAGTACTTTTATTGGCGGGTTGTGCATCAGGCCCTGATGAAGCAACAACCACAAAACTGGATGAATTAAGTAACCAAGTCGGTCAACTGAGCGAACAGGTTTCTGCACTCAGAAGTGAAACCGCTTCATTAGCCTCGAAAACGAATACAGCAGCCGATGCAGCCATGGCAGCACAAGAAGAAGCAGCTCGTGCCAATGAACGTATCGATAATATTGCACAGTCATATACGAAATAATTGACTAGCTTGGCACTACTGAAAGAAAAAGGGCAATCATTGCCCTTTTTACACGTTCTGACCTCGTACTACTTAATTTATTTCACCCGCTTTTTGTAGACTATAAGCGGTTAATGGATCAATTTTTTTGACCAACCTTTCCACTTGAGTAATTGCCTCAATTGATGAGCTGTTTTTTCTATAACTCAAATAAATAGGCCAATACCAATCTTCTACCGCTGCGACACGATACAACTGACCTGACTGCAAAAACGGCTCAACAACGGATGCCGGTAAATAAGCACTACCACCTTTCTCTAGGATAAAATCAAGCGCAATACGAGCTGTTGACGTTCTGAGAAATGGCGCAGGAGAGCGAGGGTGGCGATCGGCATGCTCAGAAGCAAATCGTCCTCCCCAATCAACATATACGTACTTGTTATCAAACACAGTGTCTGCTGTATCGGGTCGTGTTGAGACAAATACTAACACTAAGTCTGCCACTTTTTTACATTGCAGCTCTTCTGCTTTGATTTGATCAAAAGAGAAAGCCATGTCTAATGTTCGCTCAAGAAGATGGCGATTAAGCTGTTCTCGCCCCATAACCTCAGCTTTAAACCCATAGCCACTAAATTCATCAGTCACTGCGCTAAGACAATTTTGTAAATAAGCATCCCATATGTTAGGAGTGCCTCCTAATGTAAGTTGTAGTGCTTTACCGCTCTCTAATGAAAGTTCTAGCTTAGCTTGCTGTAGAGTCGTGACCATCACTTCAGCATAACCGACCAGTCGTTCCCCAGCAGATGTTAACTTGATGTTATTACGATCACGGGTAAACAGTTGGGCATCAAAGTAATTTTCCAACTGTTTGATTCTTGCGCTTACCGCTGCTTGAGTGAGATACAAGTTCTCCGCGGCTCGCCCGAAGTGACGAACTTTAGCCAACTCAAGAAAGGTACGAAAGACTTTTACATCCATTATTCAATCCTCTGCAATGACAGATGAAGATTAACAAGTAACTACAATTATGACGATAAAAAATTTTTGTTTTTCTTTTCCGGAGTTTGCGCCTAACTTTCGCCGTAATCTACCGTTAAGTAATGCTTCTCCTAAATATCGCCAAAATGTGAGCATTATCAATGACATCCGAGCATCTTAGCGGAATTTAGGGAACACCCGCATATTCATACGAGGTTGATATGTCTGAAACACTCTTTCGTCACGGTAAAAAACGTTTTTACGATACAAAAAAATTTCCGCGCGGCTTCGCCAAATCCGGTGACTTTACTCTTGGTGAAGAAGAACTACTAACCCTTTACGGAGAAACTCTGCTGGGGTTAGAGTCTGGTGAATTACACCCTGCTAATGAGGAAGAACAACACTTTGTTGCTGTACTCGCTAACCCAGAATTAGCCGAAACTAAAATTGAGCGAGTGTGGATAAAATACGTTCGTTTGGCTCGTGGACGTAAGCGCTTCCATACGTTAAATGGTCGCAATAAACCGGATGCGGCAGATGACTATGTGGATGATGAACCCAGCTTAGTCGAAGAAGACTAATCAAATCGTTATTATTAGACTTTGATTGTTTAGCCAATTGACCCTGATGAATAAAGAGCGCGCTCTACCACAGTGCCACTCAAATATGGTTAGTTTAACGTTATAAACCAATCTTTCTCCCAAGGCCCCTGAGCGATATCCGCATGGGGCCTTGTCTTTCTATCGTACGACCTTTACTTTACCAACGAGGCAATTTTTTTTAAAAAACTATCTCGTAGATGTTCTTGGTCATAGTCTAAGTGATAGGTGTTATGAAACCCGACTTTCAACTCCACCCCATTTCCGCGCATATAGACGGTATAGCCATCATAGTCAGAAAACGCTTCTACTCCTTGATATATTTTTCCATATTCGGTTGGCGTGCCATGCGTCATAATGCTTTCATAAGCTTGTAATATTTTGCTGGGTTCAAGTTCATTTTTCATGGTCATCACTCCCTAGGGTCGCTCTTCAAGTATGGATAAGGAAAATGATTTTTACCAACATACACAGTATAGAGCAGCAAATGACTTATTTTTATTATTGAATTTTCCTCTTATCTCGGCCCAGCACACATTACCCATTAGTATAACGAGTACTTATCATGCGATAAAAACGACATAAAAATGTAATATAGAAGAGGAAAAATCACTAAATGTAAAAAATTTGACCCAAAGCATAGCGGTTATAAATAACTTTTTTTATAATGCAAATTAATGAACAATCACATGATATGAATACGATTAGGGGCAAAGAATGAGACTGATTCCATTACACCATGCAGCACAAGTCGGTAAGTGGGCGGCAGCACATATTGCAAAACGCATCAACGAGTTCAACCCAACAGCTGAACGTCCTTTTGTATTAGGGTTACCAACTGGGGGCACACCATTAGCAACGTATCAGGCATTAATTGATCTACACAAAGCGGGTGAAGTTAGTTTTAAACATGTCGTAACATTCAATATGGATGAGTATATTGGTATTGCACCAGACCACCCTGAATCTTACCGCTCTTTTATGTACAATAACTTCTTCAATCATATTGATATTCAAGAAGAAAATATTAATCTTTTAAATGGTAATACTGACGATCACGAAGCAGAATGTAAACGCTACGAAGATAAGATCAAATCTTATGGCAAAATTAACCTCTTTATGGGAGGGGTCGGTAATGATGGGCATATTGCCTTCAATGAACCTGCTTCATCTCTTTCTTCTCGTACTCGAATCAAAACATTAACTGAAGAAACACGTATCGCTAACTCACGTTTCTTTGATGGTGATATCAGTCAAGTTCCAAAATATGCACTGACCATTGGTGTGGGTACTTTGCTTGATGCTGAGGAGGTGATGATTCTTGTGACTGGACATAACAAAGCCTTGGCACTACAAGCTGCTGTTGAAGGGTGCGTTAACCATATGTGGACCGTCTCTGCGCTTCAATTGCATCCTAAAGCAGTCATCGTTTGTGATGCGCCATCAACCCAAGAACTCAAAGTAAAAACGGTGAAATATTTTTCTGAACTTGAAGCGGAAAATATCAAAGGCTTTTAATGCAATCACAATGGCTATTTAACACAATGGCTATTTAACAAAAAGTCAGGTCATTAAACCTGACTTTTTTGTGTCACCAAGATTAAGCGACTTCAGGAATAGATGTAGTACTGATATCAGATTCTGGCTCTTTTTGTACAGGCGGTACTTGGCCTTCTTCTCGTGCATTTTGATAGCAACCACTGAGCTTGACGGCAAGATACATGTCTGCACGTAACACTAACCCACCATCACCAACAGGAACTCCCGTTAGCTCACACCACTGGCGTAAACTTCGTTTTCTTCCGGCTAGAATCAAGCGAACCCCTCGTTTTTTAAGCAATGTCTGCGTTTCTGCGAGCATTGCCATGACGCTAAGATCTAAATGGGTAAAACAGGCCACCGCATCAATCACCACACAACTCACTGCTGGTTCACTCTGCTCGACTTGATCTAATAATCGCCGTTTAAAATAGGGGGCATTGAAATAGGTTAATGGGGAATTAAAACGATAAAGCAATAATCCCGGAATTTGTAAAGCTTTCCCTGAGGCATCCATAGTACGAATCGTGCCATCTTGATCCAGTCCAAGTCGCTGATCACTAGGACGCATCACGACACGTAAAAATTGAAATAACCCAAGCAATACTGCAAGGGTAATGCCAGGTATCACACCAATAATCAATACCGAAATAAAGGTAATTGTTGATAAATAGAAAGCATCTCTATCTCTTTTTTTAAGCCCCCAGATCCCTTTTAGATCCAATAATGACGTTGAAGCAATGATTAATACAACCCCTAAAGCAGCGGTAGGAATGTATTGTAACGGCTGATAAAGAAAAACTGCGACAAAACCTATCACCAATGCAGCAATAATAGACACCAGTTGTGATTTACCACCATTAGCATCATTCACAGCGGTACGAGAATCGGCTCCACTAATGGCAAAACCTTGCGAGAAAGCAGACGCAAGGTTGGCCAAGCCCAAGGCTCGAAATTCTTTATCTGCATCAATATCGTAGCCATTTTTCGCTGCAAAACTACGAGCGGTTAACATCATACTGACAAAGCTCACCATTGCTAGATTCAATGCTGGTACCACTAACTCACGGCTCAGGCCAATATCAAAAATAGGCGTTTGTAACCCAGGCAATCCACCTTGAATGGCTCCAACAATATTAACCCCTTGTTGATCCAGTTGGCTAAACCACACGACAAATCCAGCAACCACCATCGCTAACATCGCGCCAGGCCATCCAGGACGAAAACGCTTAGTCGTAAAATAGACGCTCAATGTCACCACGCTCACTAAAACCGTTTGCCAATGAAATTCTAATACCCGTTGTGGCGCTTCAATTAACCGTTCCAATAAATATTTTTGTTCATACCTCACCCCAAATACCTTACTGAGCTGACCAACGATGATCGTCAACGCCACACCATTAAGTAAGCCAAGCAATATAGGACGAGATAAAAAATCGGCTAATACTCCTAATCGGAACCGACTAGCAATGAGACACCACATACCCATCATCGCGGTCATGGTCATAACCAGTTGCCAATGTTTAGTTGGATCTCCCGCAGCTAAAGGGGTAACCACGGCGGCCACCACCGCGCAAGTTGCCGCATCTGGGCCAACAATCAATTGTCGAGAAGTACCAAACAAGGCATACACAATCATCGGAACAACACACGAATAGAGACCAACAATCGCCGAAACCCCGGTCAACTGTGCGTACGCAATCGCAACCGGTAACGCAACTGCGACTACAGATAATGCAGCACGTAGATCGTCTTTAAACCAAGATCGTTGATACTCTTTGAACAGGCACAATCCAGGCATCCACTGTCTAATCACAATTGATTTCAATTATCTTACCCTTGCTACGTCAAGTCGGAAAAGTCATAACCCTATATTAACAAACTGATACGACTCATTCTCTAATTTTTACAATCATTTATACCCTTCCTACTTAAATCTGCAGGGGGTTGGCTACGTGCTTGACCCCAATCACATAGCCTGTCTATGTGGATGATAAGAGCCATCCGTGGCTCCCGCCGAAGGCCAGCCTACGGCTGTTCAAATTTATCACTCACTTGCCGCCGACCTCCAACTCCAAGTTCTTTAGGCATATTTTCTTTATTCACAGAAAAATCGCCTGTTTCCCGCGCCTATTTATGTAAGAATAAGTGACTTCATTTCATTGTTAACCAAGATGTCATATTTATGAATTTTCAAGCTGCTATTTTCGATATGGATGGATTGCTACTCGACACTGAGCGCGTTTGTCTGACGGTTTTTGAACAAGCGTGTCATGCGGTAGGTATCCCTTTCTTGCGTGACGTTTACTTGTCCGTTATTGGACGAAACGCAGCGGGGATTGAACAAGCATTAACTGCCGGCTATGGCCCTCAACTCGATTATCCTGCGTTACATAAAGAGTGGCGTCAACGGTATGATGCGGTCGTTAAACATCAAGCGATTCCGGTAAAACAAGGCGTCATTGAATTATTACAATGGTTAAAAGCAAACCGTATTCCGACCGCGGTTGCGACTTCGACTCAAAAAGAAATCGCAACGATTAAACTTCGTTTAGCCCAGATTGATCATTACTTTGATTCGCTGACCACCGGTTGCGAAGTAACCCATGGTAAGCCAGATCCGGAGATCTATTTACTAGCCGCTAAGCGCTTAGGGGTCACACCAACCCAATGTGTTGCTTTTGAAGATTCCAATAACGGCGTAAGATCTGCTATGGGAGCACAGATGATCACATTCCAAATTCCAGATTTAGTGCAACCGGATGAAGAAATTCGGGCACTCGGTCATCATATACGCCCATCGCTGACCCAAGTGCTGTGCGACTTACAACACTCATTGGTTAGTAAATAAGGGGGAATCCCCCCCTTACTCATCCACGCTTTTGTTGTTTATGTTTTCGCCAAATCATTTTTTCTATTTCAATCAATATCATCACGATGAAGCCATACAGGATCATAACCCCCCATTGCATTAAAGAAATAAGAGCACTATGAAACATTTGATTCATTACTGGTAAATATAAAAAAGCCAATTGTGCGCTGAACATCGCGAATAGTCCCACCATTATCCACGGGTTAGTATGCAGTGGCATAGTAAATATAGAACCATTTAAACGACGACAATTGAGTAAGAAAAAACTTTGTACAACCACAAATAAAGTGACCGCAATACTGCGAGACTCGTCCAAACTCGCGCCCTGAAAGACCGACCATTGAAACAAACCAAATGCGCCAAGTAGTAATAAACTACTCACAGAAAGAATTCGGCTAATGATCTCTCGATTTAGAATTGGCTCTTTTAACTGCCTCGGTCGACGCTGCATTAGCCCAACTTCTTTTGGTTCAAAGGCCAGCATCAGGCCTAAAAAGACAGCAGTCGTCATATTTAGCCATAAGGCCTGCACTGGTAAAATAGGTAGCGTTAAACCAAAGACAATCGCGACCATAATGACTAGCCCTTGACCTAAATTGGTTGGAAGAATCCAAGTGATAAATTTTGTAAGATTATCGAAAACATTACGCCCCTCTTCCACTGCCGCCTCAATCGATGAGAAGTTGTCATCAGTTAGCACCATATCGGAGGCTTCTTTCGCAACTTCTGTGCCACTAATACCCATCGCAATTCCAATATCAGCTTGCTTCAATGCTGGGGCATCATTAACACCATCTCCCGTCATTGCGACAACCCATTGATGAGCTTGCAGTGCCGTCACTAACTGTAATTTTTGTTCTGGTGCAACACGAGCAAAAATCGAGACTTCATGGCAAGCAAGTTTAAACTCTTCATCATTCAATTCATTCAATTGTTGGCCAGTCAATACCGAACCAAATCGTGAATCGGTAGCACTGATGATACCAATTTTCGACGCAATAGCTTGAGCTGTTAGAGCATGATCCCCCGTGATCATTTTTACTTTTACTCCCGCTTTCTGGCAAATTTCAACCGCATGAATCGCTTCTGAACGAGGCGGATCAATCATGGCTTGGAGGCCAATGAATACCAAGTTTTTTTCTGCCTCTTGGTGATTAAAACGTTGTAGATTTTTTTCCTCTTTATCAACCCACTGCATCGCAAAAGCGAGGACACGTAAACCTTGACTCGCCCATTGAGTAACCTGTTCATTGACTTGTGTAAGATTAAACGCCGTCAAATGTCCTTCTGCAGTTAATTGTTGACGACAGCGACGGCTGATCTGCTCGACCGATCCTTTCAGGTAAATAATATTTCTATCGTCATCAAAATGGTGCAGGGTCGCCATATACTGGCGATCTGATTCAAAAGGAATGGTATCTAAACGCGGATAACATTGTTGGCTATCATGAGTCTCGAACCCTGCTTTCAGAGCACAGGTAATTAAGGCCCCTTCGGTGGGATCGCCCTCAACGAACCAACGCTCGTTTTTTTCTAATAAGCGAGAGTCATTATTCAATAATCCAGCTCGTAGTAAATGTTCAAATGCACAATTTCCTTTCCATCCCTCATCTAGCTCGCCATAAGGAGCATAACCGCTCCCAGAAACTTCAATTCGATCCTCGCCAGCATAAAGCCCTTGTACCGTCATTTGATTTTCAGTTAGCGTCCCGGTTTTATCTGAACAAATCACATTGGTCGAACCCAATGTTTCTACCGCTGAAAGCTTACGAATAATGGCATTACGTCTGGCCATTCGCCGAACACCAATGGCTAAAGTGATCGTGACGACCGCAGGAAGCCCCTCTGGAATCGCCGCAACAGCCAACGCCACAGCAGCCATAAAAGTATCAGAAACCGATAGCCCATACCCGAGGCCGATAAAAAAAGTGACTGCAGCTAAAACGAGAATCACCCACAATAACAGACGGCTGAAAGCATGAATTTTAAGGGTTAATGGTGTTTCTAGTTGAATGGCTTGCGCTATCATACGCGCAATTTTTCCCGTCTGCGTTTTATCACCGGTTGCCACAACAATCCCTTGAGCGGTACCATAAGTCACCAAGGTTCCCGCAAACACCATGTTATGTCGGTCTCCTAAAACCGTCTCAGCATCAAGCTGACCTGGTTGCTTTTGAACCGCCACCGACTCTCCAGTTAAAGTCGATTCATCCACCTGAAGATCCCGACAACGATAAAGACGCGTATCAGCCGGAACTTTATCCCCCGAGGCAAATAACACAATATCGCCACAAACCAATTCTATCGTCGGAATCGACTGTTTTTTTCCGTCACGAATGACGGTTGTATTGGATGAAAGCATTTTCTTTAAAGAGTGGATCGCTTGCTCTGCTTTACTCTCTTGGGCAAAGCCAATCAAGGCATTCACGACCACCACCAATAAAATCACACCGGCATCAACATACTCGCCTAGTAACATCGTCACTAAAATTGCAACTAGGAGAATATAAATCAATGGATTATGAAATTGCAGTAACATTCGACGCCAAGCAGGCATCATGGCTTGACCCGTTATCACATTGGGGCCATCTTGCGCTAAGCGATGCTCAACCTCTTGCGCAGATAAACCACACTCGGCATCACTGCCGATCCGTTGAAATACTTCGTCTTCTGTTAATTGATGCCAATAAACCATTGGGTCGTTATATCGGCTATCCGATGCCTTCTTGCTCATTCTCACCTCCTCATCTCAACCGCTTATCCACTTATTAAGGATAGTTGCCAGATGATAAGAAACGAGATTGTGCTTAAAAATCCGTCTTAGAGTTCAAATTTTTCTGCTCAACTGGGTGTGACGAAGTGGGCAATCTACACCCTTCCTACTTGAAGCTGCAGGGGTACTGGCTACGTGCAACACCACGTTGTTTGGATATAGAATGATCGCAATGAGGGAAATAAGTTGAATGCCAAGAAACTAACAACAGTCTCATAATTAAGACAACAATCGCTTCGATTTACCGCACAAGATACAGGAGCGAGCACTAAAGGGTGCTAAAGTAATGAGTATCACCGATCATTTTGAGGATTAGGACTTTGCCTTCTCACCGCACCAAACAATGTGCCTTATCTCTATTATTACTACCACTACTTATCTATTTCGCAGCCTTCCCACTGATTTCATCATCCATCACGACCCTTCTTCTCAATCAGAAGAAGAATCAGATAGAACTCTATCTGATTCATCGCGGGGAAGCCCTGCAAGAAATGATCAAGCAGCAACTGACTGCCCTACACTTTGATTGTAATAATGAAGATTGGCAAATTATCCGTAACCCACATTTCTATAATCGGTATATTCGTTTTATGAGCGTTGAAACCAAAGAGGGTAAGCAGTGCTCTACACTCGGTTATCCACTAATACTCGACGATATAAAAGGTTTTTCCATTCCAGTGCAAACCGGCTTTTCAATCTCAGCTACACCTGTAATCGACCACACTGAAAGCGAACTGCTTATTCAATTTACTGACAATAATAATCGGGTGATTTGGGTCATTGATAGCAGTTGGATACAAAATAAACTCGATAGCCCATGTAACGCCTGTTTTTATTATCAAGCGACTTTTCTTGAAAATGGTACTGAAGTCTTATCAATCAAAAGAGGAAATGAACAGGTTCCCCTCGAGAGCAACGCAAAATCTGTTGTCTTTCATGGTACAGGAAAGACCTCCGCCACTAAACAACAGCTCTGGTCTGGTGAAGCTCTACAACAATACATCCAATACAAGATGATCATTTGGGGTGCTCCGATTAGTCTCTTATTGGGTCTCCTCCTCATGAGTGGCTATTGGTTAGTTCGTAACTATCGAAATTCAATTGAAGGTCTCATTGAAAAAGGAATTCGGGATCGTGAATTTATCCCTTATTACCAACCGATTGTCGATAGTCGCACGCAGAAAGTCGTCGGTTATGAAGTACTATTACGTTGGCAAAAAGGGCATGAATTAGTAGCACCTGATTTATTTATCTATGCCGCAGAAAGCACCGGATTAATCGTTGAGATCACAACTCAGATCATACGAAAAGTCTTAAATGATTTAGAGCGTCTTCCTTCCAGCCATTGGGTAAGTATCAATTTAGTCGCTGAACATGTTGAAAAACGTCAGCTATCCATACTCTTGCATTCCCTGAACTGGCCACAAACTCAACGAATTAAATTTGAACTAACCGAGCGCATCCCGATCAAAAATTTAACCGTCGCCGCAGAAGAGATCGCATTATTAATGGAAAAAGGCTATCAATTTAAAATCGATGATTTTGGTACTGGTTATGGTGGATTTTCCTATCTGCAACATCTCCATATCCGCAGCATAAAAATTGATAAAATGTTTGTCGATACCATCGAAACGGATGATGTAAAGAAAAGCGTGTTAAATTCCATTATTGCCTCAGCAAAAACGGGCAAAATAGAATTGATTGCAGAAGGAGCGGAGACACTGAATCAAGTTAATTATCTTGCAGCACAAGGAGTCTATCTCATTCAAGGTTACGTCTATGCGCACCCTATGCCTATCAATGAAATCGTCCAGCGACTCAACCATACAAACTCATCATCTTCTATTTTTGTATAACTACCTTCTATTTTTACATAACTAAAAGTAAGCTCTCTACCTGACGAGAAGAGAGCTTATCCACACGTTTGACGCTATTTGTATCGATGAGCGAGCTAAAAGCCAAGCCCAGCACCAACAGTAATAGAGGTAGAATCAGCACTGCCTTGTGTACTGTAACCCACTTCTAATGAAAAATTAGAAGCATTAGTACTCAATAAGTTAATTCCAATCGCTCCCGTTAAACCAAAACCGTCACTCTCATTATCTTTATAAGTACGATTGTAATATTGACCACCAGCGCGTAAATAAACATCTCCTGCCGCAAAAGGTTGACGTAACGTCATGGTCAGTGGAACCGTGTAAGCCTTATACGAATGTTTGTCTCCTAAGTCATCTTTAAGATCTGCATTCGTTTCACCATAACCCAAGTTAACGGAGCTAAACGGTGTCAATAAATAAGAGCCTCGAACGTTCCATGCATAACCGGTCGCTTTATCGCCACCATAAGAAACCTGTGTTGGGCCAGCACTGGCCGTCATACTAAAAGGCGTTGATTGAGCATAACTCGATGCAGCAAAAGTAAGTAATAGAGCAGCACCTGTCACCAGAGGGAATTTATTCATGCGTATATCCTTATCCATATCTAAACCTAACAGCCCCTAGTGTAGCGGCCAAGATCGAAAAAATCTGAGCTGTTTTACCACTTTCTTGCATGCGATGCCGTATAACGAGGATATGATGATACCTAAATCGATATACCCGCAAACAATTTAACGTTGCAGCTTCAAGTAGAAAGGGGATAACCATAGCTTAAACAAAGCGAGCGATACACTTTGATTTGATATGGTTAACTGTTACAGTCTTTTGTCTCATAATCAAGGAGCCTGTGATGTGGAATGAGATCTATCAAAGAAAAGAGTATGTCTATGGTGATCAGCCAAACGATTTTTTGAAAGAGCATGCTCATTTCTTACCCAAAGGAAAAATTCTCTGCTTGGCTGATGGTGAAGGGCGCAATTCGGTATTTTTGGCCCAACTTGGCTATCAGGTTACTGCCGTTGATATTTCAGAGGTCGCTTTAGCAAAAGCTCACCAGTTAGCAGAGAAAAATCAAGTAAACATCCATTTTATCCACGCCGATCTAGCTGACTTTGATTTAGGACATCAAGATTGGGATGGCATCGTTTCTATCTTCTGTCACCTTCCAGCACCATTACGTCGCCAAATCCATAGCTCTGTTATACACGGGCTAAAAACACAAGGGGTTTATCTGGTTGAAGGTTACACCCCTGAGCAACTGAATTATCAATCAGGAGGCCCACCGATTGCCGAAATGATGCTTAGCCAAGCATTACTCAGTAAAGAATTAGCCCAATTAACGCCACTATTTTTAGAAGAAAAAGAGCGAGATATTCAAGAAGGGTTAAACCATACTGGGCTAGGTCATGTCGTCCAAGGCGTTTTTTGTAAGCCCTAATCGACATCAGCCGATCATTTACGCCTATTATAATAGGGGGGTACAGGCAATTCGCCATGTTCAACCTAGCCCCCCAACACACGAACTGTATTTACTTAACCTTATGAATAATCAAGAATATCATCAGCTCGGCAAAGCCATTACTGCGCTACAAACCCCCTATTTTACCTCACAGCTTATCGATTTATTGAAAACGATACTCCCTTTCGATTGCGCCGTCATTTTAGGCTATCGACAAGATAAACATCCGATTTACCTTTATGATTCGATTCCTTCACAGCGTCAGTTACTTTTTCAGCACTACTTAACTCACACCTATTTACAAGATCCTTTTTATACCGCCATTACCTTGCAGCAACACAGCGGCATCTTACATCGCTCAGAATTCAGCCAATTGACATCCACCTATTTACAACAAAAGTATCACGCTGATTTTTATCAAAAAACAGGCTGGCAAGATGAGGTGGCTATTGCGGTCAATTTAGATGAAACACGCTGGATAGGTGTGTATTTAGGCATTTTAGAGAGAGAAAAAAGCATTACCGCCAAACAGCTCACCTCACTCAAACAGCGCTTTTCCGTGCTCGAAGCCTTATGCCGTCAACATTGGGGACGCCAGCCATTACTGTTGGCTGAAAATG
Organism: Vibrio sp. V30_P3S12P165; assembly: GCF_009904905.1. Lineage (NCBI taxonomy): Bacteria > Pseudomonadati > Pseudomonadota > Gammaproteobacteria > Vibrionales > Vibrionaceae > Vibrio > Vibrio sp. V30_P3S12P165. Next base: position 114,671 of record NZ_WXWH01000076.1, read on the forward strand.
GTCAAGCTAAAACAGATATACGCCACTGGGTCGAACAGGCAATCAATCAATTTGGAGCGAAGCATTTAACTCCGCGGGAACAACAAATTACCTCACTACTGGTGCAAGGACTAGACTCACAAGAGATAGCTCAGCAATTAAACATTGCTCATGGCACCGTCAAAAATCATCGTAAACATATTTATGCTCAGCTAAATGTCTCTTCATTAAGTGAACTGTTTCAGTTGTTTCTGAATTATTTGATAGCCTCCGCACAATAAAACCTCAAGGTCAGCAAAAATAACGGCGAACTGTCCCTTTAGGGACATCGTCTCTTACGGCCTTCTTCCGCTACTCTGCCAGCAGATTACATTGGAGGCCATATGAATTCACACCCCTTACTTAATGAACTCAATCAACGAGGTTTAATTGCCCAAAGTACCCCACTAGAGGAACTCAGCGTTCTACTCTCTACCCCACAAACGCTTTACTGTGGGTTTGATCCGACCGCGGGTAGCTTACATATTGGCCACTTAGTACCCTTATTAATGCTCAAGCGTTTTCAAGATGCAGGGCATCAAGCGATTGCGTTAATTGGCGGAGCGACAGGTATGATTGGCGATCCGAGCTTTAAAGCCGCTGAGCGCAGCTTGAATTCAGCACAAATCGTACAGCAGTGGGTTGCCGATCTGTCACAACAAATTCAACAAGTGATGAGTCCTCATCTTCAGCAACCCTTTGTCACCGTTAATAATGCAGATTGGATTGGACAAATCAGCATCATTGATTTCTTTCGTGATGTGGGTAAACACTTTTCTGTCAATACGATGATTAATCGGGAGTCAGTCAAACAACGTTTAGCCCGCCCAGATCAAGGCATCTCTTTTACGGAATTTAGCTATTCTTTGCTACAGTCTTTTGATTTTGCTCATCTCAACCAGCATTATCAGTGCAATTTACAGATTGGTGGCAACGATCAGTGGGGGAATATTGTTAGCGGTATTGATCTCACTCGCCGACTCAATAATACCAATGTACATGGGCTGACTCTTCCGTTGATCACCAAATCTGATGGAACAAAATTTGGTAAAACGGAAAGTGGGGCTGTCTGGCTTGATGCCAATAAAACTTCGCCTTATGCTTTCTACCAATTTTGGCTTAATACGGATGATGCTGATGTCTACCGCTTCTTACGTTATTACACGTTTCTCTCTTTATCGGAAATTGAAGCCATTGAGCAAGAAGACCACACACGCACAGGAAAACCCCAAGCACAACAGATTCTCGCCCAGCAACTAACCCAATTTGTCCACGGTGATGAAGGCCTCCTTAGCGCTCAACGTATTACCCAAGCACTATTTAGCGGCGAAATGGGTCAATTGAGTCTCAGTGAACTACAACAACTTGAGCTTGATGGTTTACCTTGTTTTCATACCGAGCAAGCCGGTAACTTGATCGACCTTTTGCTGGAGACTCAATTGGCAAGCTCGAAGCGCCAAGCGAGAGAATGGCTCACCAATGGCGCAATTCGAGTTAATGGTGAACGCGTTCAGAACGAAAACATGGCTGAGCATTTTGCTCTCTTTGATCGTTACTATATTCTTCAGCGTGGTAAAAAACAGTTTGCGTTGTTGAAATTAGCTTAAGCGTTTACACTGTCAATAAGCACCGAACCACTCGGTGCTTATTAACTTCACCAACCTTTACTTAGCCATCAGCTTTTTCACAACAATTCCATCTAATCCCAGTTTACCAGCACCTGATAACATTAAAGATAGGCTAGCGGCGAATAAAGCCAAACCAAATTCATAACCGTTATTCGCCATAAACAGACCATTGGTAAGGTGTACTGAGAAAATGGCAACCAACATAGTAAATGAAAGCATCGCGGCCGCTGGGCGAGTGAGCAAACCTAATAGAATGGCTAATCCGCCAAAAAATTCACCACTTCCGGCTAAAAATGCCATCACAACACCAGGGCCAAGCCCAATAGAGTCCATCCATTGCCCTGTCCCTTCAAGCCCATACCCGCCAAACCAACCAAACAGTTTTTGCGCTCCATGTGCCATAAAGATAATACCAACTGGAATACGTAGCGCCAATGTGCTGTAGCCCGCTTTAGAGTCAACGAGTTTTTTAATGTGTGCTTGCATGATTTCTTCCTCAATAAATTTAAACTTTAAATTCCAAACTGAATACATTTTTTATCAACTGATGTAGCCATTTTAGAGAGAAAAAAAATCAGAAAAACCAGGTTAAATTGATATTAATGTTCAAATTTTTTGAATAAGATAAGTTCCCATCAATCAAAGAAAAAATCCAAGCGCTCCATCACTCGGATATCTTATTTTGGTGATTAAGCTGGAAACATCCAGCGGAACTGAGGCATAAAATCGAGATTTTCTTTTACCGTCTCTTTCAACGCTTCCTCTAATACCGTCCCAGTATTAACGATAGGGTTCAATATTAAGCCACGTTTAGCGGCAACTAAATTCCCCGTTACCGCCGCTTCAACCGTTAATGTTTCAAACTCTTTCATCAACTGAATCAGGCGTAAAGTATCGCTTGGAAAGGGGGCGACATTAAGCGGAAGAGGGCCACTTTTGGTGATCACTGAGCTGACTTCAACGACACAGTCTTCCGGCAAACCTGCGATGGTGCCATTATTGCGTGTATTGACATGCATGATGGTACGTTTATCGTTATGAATGGAGGCCATTAATTCACAAGCAGCTTCTGAATAATATTGACCGCCTCTTTTTTCCAACTCTTTCGGTTTTTCTGCCAATTGTGGATTTTTATAGATCTCGAACAACCGTTGTTCCATCGCTTTGACCACTTCACCACGAGTACCTTCACCCTCTGCTTCGTATTGTTCCTGTCGCATAATATCGTCACTGGTATAGTAGTAACGTAAATAGGCACATGGAATCATGCCCATGGCTTGTAAAAGATCTTTCGGCCACTTGAATGGGGGAATATTTGCTGGTACTAAAGGATCGTGACCATTAAGAATCTCGTTCATCACCCAACTCAGCTTGTCTTGTCCTTGATGGAGGATCTGACGAACCCAGATCAGATGGTTTAAACCCGCGACCTGCATGATGAAATCATCTTCTTTGCTATTGAGAATCTGGGCGACTCCTTTTTGCATAATGATCGGGACATTACACAGGCCCACCGCCTTAACGTTGGTATGTTTAAGTACCGCTTCTGTTACCATGCCGGATGGATTAGTGAAATTCAGTAACCACGCATCAGGGCAAAGCTTTTCCATCTCTCGACAGATTTCTAAGGTAATTGGAATCGTACGGCAAGCATTAGCAAAACCACCTAACCCGTTTGTTTCCTGTCCAATCATGCCATATTTCAGTGAAATTCGTTCATCTCGAATACGCCCTTCCAGACACCCAGCACGAAATTGTGAGCAAACAAAATCGGCGTTTTCTAATGCAGGACGTCGATCTAAACTGACATGCACATCGATTGTTAATCCGGCTTTTTTGATCATACGGCGAGCAAGATCTGCGATGATATTAACTTTTTCCCAACCCTCTTCAATATCAACAAGCCACAATTCACCAATCGGCAGTTCATTTTTACGCTTTAATAAACCTTCAATCAGTTCAGGAGTGTAGCTTGAGCCGCCACCAATAACCGCTATCTTTAGTTGTCTGTCCATTCCCATTTCCTCATTTGGATAAGCTGTGCTAATTTCACATGGATACCCATGGCAAGACAAACCAAATAATCACCCTCATCTATTAGTCATATTAATACGTGGTCATCATATGAAACATAAAGAACATTTGCTTGCTCATTTATATACCTTCAGCGTCGTCGCTAAATTTCGAAGCTTTACCTTAGCGGCAGAAGAGCTATGCCTGACACAAGGAGCCGTGAGTCAACGCATAAAAAAACTGGAAGAAGAGTTAGGATTCAAACTGTTTGTTCGCTTGACTCGTAAACTCGAATTAACCGAACAAGGAAAGCGGATTTTAACCACTCTTACCTACTCACTAGATAATGTTTTTGCCGAAATTGAAGATATTCGTTTCAACGAGTTACGCGGTGAACTGTACCTTGGGGCCGCTCCTACCTTTGCTCATTCATGGCTTTTACCTCGCTTAGCGGAGTTTCAACATCTATACCCTCATTTAGATGTCAAAATTCGAGTTAAAGCCAGCAAATTAGATTTTCAGAACCAACCGGTTGATCTAGCAATTTATTATGGCGATAACACCCATGCCGATTTCTACCATCATCGTCTGTTTGATGAGTACTTGTTACCGGTTTGTACCCCAGCGTACGCCCAAAAACTAAACTTACTAGATAACGATCACCGTTTACATGAAGCGTGCTTTTTACACTGTACCGAATCGTTAGAATTTATCTCTCCATTAGCGGAATGGCAGCAATGGCTAAAAGCGACTGGACGAGTCCCGCAAATACTGCAACGAAAGTATGTATTTAATCATGAAGAACTCACTATGGTGGCCGCAAGGCAATCAATGGGAATAGCCATGGGCCGTTACCACTTGATTAAACCCTACCTAGAGAGTGGTGAGCTGATTGCGCCATTTGAACGTATCCCTTCTGGGCTAGGGTACGATTTAATTTGCCCGAAAGGACATGAAGTTCGCCCTCGATTTAGTGCATTTTTCCAATGGATTAACAACCAAGTAGGAGAGTAAGTGATGTTATAGTAGATAAAATTGGCGCGAGAGCGATCAAAACCTAGCCTATTGTTAACAACGCGCCACATCAAGGATTAACAATAAATTCAATGCCTAAACATGTGAGGCTCATTGATATTCATCGCACTTAGATCGCCATTTGGGTTAAGTACATGAGGTAAAATTTTAGGTAAATTTAACTCAATATCGTTATCTTCTACAGGGTGAATCACTTCGTTATACCACCCTAATAAACCCAGTACCGCATAACCAATCGCATCATCGTCTTCACGATGTTCGATAATAATTTGCAGTAAGCGTAAAATGGCACGGTCATTCGTTTGCGTTTGTGTGCGAGTCGCATGAAAAATTGAAGTTGCCTCTACCACAAGTCCATCAAATTCAGTTTCAATCGCTACTTTAAATGACCCACCATCAACAGAAATTCTCATATCACGTTATCTACTTATACTGATTGATTTCAATGGTTGCTAAGCATAACCATTTTTGAACGTTTTGTCTGTTAAGCGTATGGACTGGTGAAATTTTTCATCTACCGCTCTCTTAGCTCAACATCACTGATGGTTAACATTGATAGATACAAAGCGCTCTAGTTTTTTTTAATCGGTAAACATTCGTATCTACCTCGTACCGAATCAGTAGTACTTTTGCCAAGTTCGAGCGATAATCCTCCGCCCCTGATAAGTCCATACTCCAAGGTAAGCAGTACAGAAACCATGACAGTACAACCAACCGTTATTATCGGGCTGTATAATCCCAAAAGCCCAACCAATGTAGGAGCGGTGATGCGCGCCGCTGGATGCTATAACGCCACTCAAGTGCGCTACAATGGCAGCCGCTATGATCGTGCCGTAAAATTCCAAACCGACACTAAAAAAATGCATCAACATCTTAATGTTGTAGCAATAGACGACCTAACCGCCGATCTTGCCGATGACGTTGAAATTGTCTGTGTTGAATTAGTCGTTGGCGCAACCGCGCTACCTCACTTCACTCACCCTGAAAAGGCCATCTACCTATTCGGGCCTGAAGACGGGTCATTGCCACAAGAGATCGTGAATAAAGCACAGCACGTCGTTTATATCCCAACACATGGCTGTATGAATCTGGCAGCAACGGTGAATGTGGTGATGTATGATCGTTTAGCCAAAACACTAGGCACGATTGATGATCAACAGCAAGTCATGGCGAATCGCGATAATAAAAATCGCTTAATCATCAAGGATGACTTATCCGTCAAAAAAAGAGCACGGATAGGAGAAAACGCCAACATAGCGTAAGCGCACAACTTGTTACTTGTTCTTCACCGCTTCAATTCTCTCTGTAAAATTAGGATGAGATCGAAACCACTCCGGAGTTTCGATCTCTTCTTGCGCTTTGAACAACTCAAACATTTCTGCTAGTGCGTCACTATTACCATAAATTTGCTGCATAGCATTTTTTGCATACTGATCGGCTTGTCTCTCTGCCTCACGAGATTGACCATTCGACGCGATAAAGACTCCGACGCCAGCGAGATTATCAACGATTCCTGAGCTTTCACCCGTTATTAGAGAAACGGCAACCGAAAGAATGGTCGAGTGAACCACACGTGTCATCATATGACGATGATAGACATGGCCAATCTCATGCAAAATTATACCGTCTAACTGCTGCTGAGTTTGTGCTAATGCCACTAAATCATCGAGCAAGACGATCGTCCCTCCCGGAAGTGCAAAAGCATTTGCAACTTCGGGTAAAGAGCGAAATTCCACATTTATTTTATTGGGGAGTTCAGGCAGCACGGTGACCCATTGAGCAACGCGTCGGCGAATCTCTTGTTGTTGGTCAATAGGTAAATCACTCGGCGCAAATTGCAGATCAAGAGACGCCAATACTTGCTCGCCTACCGCAACAGACAAGGAGTCGGGTAAACGCTCTGCTATGTGCTTACTTCCCCAAGGTAATAGGTAATAATAACCGCCTACGATAACGCCCAAACAAATCAATGCAGACAAAATCCACGCAGGAATGCTGCCTTCCATACTCGCGACAAAACTGGATTTCTTATGATGACTTCGCCACTGTGTCAAAGATAAGCATGGCTCTGTCACAAACACCCAACCATTAGGAAAAGAGATTCGAACGGGTAATTGTCCCACTGAATCACTGATCGCTACACAATTATGTTCCGCGTTGAAAACCTCTCCATTCACGTGCAAAACTAAAATGGATGGTTGAGAAAGATCCAACACCGCCTCGTGCCGCATAGCACTACGAGGCGGGAAAGCGGTTCCATCAATACGCATTAGTTAATACTGATCCCAAGATCAAACATTTGCGCCACTTCATCACCGATGGCTGTTTTCACATCAGAATCTTGATCCATCGCTTGCAGTGCATCCATATCACCAATCACTGCGGTATTGTGCGCCACATAACGCGTGGTACGCACCATCACCCAAGGACGAGCTAAACCAACCGTGAACACTTGCAAAAAGAAGTTACTGATCACCAACACCATGTAATCCCACACGCTAAATGTAGAAACAAAATTAAATTGCGTTTCTGGATCACTATCTAAATTGGCACCAAGCTTAGAGAATACATAGTTGCGTACTCGAGTGGTCGTATAAGCGCTAATCATGAGAGACATAGCAATGATAAAGACATAAGGTAACATGATATAAGCAAACAACCAGTATCCTTCCCCCATAGCCAGCTCATCGGTAAACGGATATGTCATCTTGATGCTAAGTACCACAATACCCATAACAATCATAAACGCCACCGAGGTTAAGCCCCCCAGTAATATTGCTTTCAAGTAAGTCTTCAAAAAGAAGCGAGTTTCAATTTGCGCAGAAAATTTCCAGTCACCGTATTGATAGCCTGATGCAAAATACTGATGAATACCAGCGACTAGCCATGCGTACAAAACCACCATCACTAAAATCAGCCCCAAACCTAATACAACCGCCACCACGGGTAACGCATTGGCAGAAATGATCATGAGCACAATATAAGCCACAATCGCTAAGAGAGAGAGCATCCCACGCCCAAGTATCGACCTATAAGCACCTTTCAATGACCCATTAAAAGCAAAACGCACGTTACGGTAACTCGTCATCGCTGAATCAAAACGTGCATGACTCCAAAGTAGCCAAGGCAAAGCCAGATAAAACAAAACCAGCAAAACAATAGATAGCGGTGGAAAAATCGAATTTGAAACGACCCATACTAATAAAATAACAAGCGCAACTAAGCGCCCTTTTAGTAATTGCATGGGGGTTGCGTGGTATTCAAAGTTGTCACCTGAGATAAATGTATTACCGTAAAAATAACGCTTCGTTCTCACTTTAGCCCACGCAGAATAAATCCCTAACGTAATAATCGACAGCAGTATATTAACGATCCAAATACCAAAAAACTCCCCACCTTGCCCTTTAAATTGAATCGGATTCTTCCGCTGTTTCGTGTTCATTTCTACTTTTCCTGACGTTATCGTGAATTCGACTTTTGAGTCATCCACTATTAGTTTTTATAAAACGGCTTATTTTAACCGTTCTCCACAGAATCATGCTGTGATAAGCGTTAATGAATTAATCGCTGACGTTAATTAATCAGCAATCAACCGGATAAAAATTAGCGATATGATGTGAATCGAGTGAATGAACCCCGCCAACCAACTCACAAGGTCAGCATACAAAGAGCCGCAAAAGCGGCTCTTTGTTATTGATAAACCATGATATGACGATCACTCTTTACCAAATACATTATTTTCCTGTTCCAACACACGAATAAATGTCGTACGTTTGGTTAGCTCTTTAAGCTTTGCTGCACCTACGTATGTACAGGTTGAGCGCACGCCACCGAGGATATCTTGAATGGTGCCGTGAACGCTGCCTCGGTATGGCAATAGTACGGTTTTTCCTTCGGCTGCCCGATAACCAGCAACACCACCGGAGTGCTTCTCCATGGCGCTCTTTGACGACATGCCATAAAATTTCATGTATGTCTCACCGTCTTTGACTACCATTTCTCCGCCAGCTTCCTCATGCCCAGCTAACATGCCACCAAGCATGACGAAGTCTGCACCGCCACCAAAGGCTTTCGAAACATCTCCAGCGCAAGTACAACCACCATCACCAATAATACAACCACCTAAACCATGGGCGGCATCACCACATTCGATAATCGCTGAAAGTTGTGGATAACCAACCCCTGTTTTTACTCGCGTTGTACAAACAGACCCCGGGCCAATACCGACTTTAACAATATCAGCACCGGCAAGGATCAACTCTTCGCACATGTCTCCTGTGACCACATTACCCGCCGCAATCACTTTGTCTGGAAATGCGGTACGGACTTGCTGCACATAGTCAACTAAGTGTTCAGAGTAGCCATTCGCAATATCAATACAGATAAAAATAAGCTCATCAGACAGCGCCATAATATCTTTGGTTTTTTGAAAATCAGCTTGAGAAGTACCGGTTGATACCATCACTTTACTTAACGTTGCACTGTCTACATTTTTTACAAACTCCGCCCAATCATCAACGTTGTAATGCTTATGAACAGCTGTCATGACTCCATGTTCAGCCAATGCTATTGCCATGGCAAACGTTCCTACAGAATCCATATTAGCAGCAATAACAGGAACACCAGACCATTGACGACCACTATGCTTGAAGGTAAAATTGCGGGTTAAATTGACTTGAGAGCGGCTTTTTAACGTTGAACGTTTTGGACGAAACAGGACATCTTTAAAACCTAACTTAAGTTCTTGTTCGATACGCATGGTTATTTCCTTAGTTAATTCACTATCTGTGCTTTATCGCAAGGGTGTAACATACCCAAGTTGGCAGACCTGAGTATGTTTCGGACACAAAAAAACCGGAGCGTTGGCAGACGCTCCGGTTTTCAGCATTATAGGTTGCAATTTATTTCCAGCAAGTCTGATATTTCATTTTTTTTTGTGTTACCCTTGGAAAGATTCCATATTCCCAATTTAGTCATGATTGGCTAAGCGTCTCACTTTGAAAATCATTCTATATTTCAATACATTAAAGATACTCCGAACCATTATCTTACTGACAAAGCTTACTCGTATTATCACATGCAATAAAATAGCAACGTACAATGCTAATAATGTGAGGTTAATCACCTAACAAAATGCCTTTTTTCATCGTTCAAGTATACTAAAGATCGCCATGTTGACCGGCTAAAGACGTTACCAAACAAGAAATAGGGTTTATTTTTATCACGATTCGGTTGATATCCAAGGGGGATGCTTCCGATTTATTTCTATACCTAAACAACTTGGAGTTGCAGGTAGGCGGCAAGTGAGTAACAAATTTGAACAGCCGTAGGCTGGCCTTTGGTTAGGGCCGGATGGCTCTCATCATCCCCATCAGCATAAACAGGCGATGTGATTGGGTGAATGAACATATAGCCAACAGCCCTGCAGATTCAAGTAGGAAGGGTATGAGTCTGATCTTATTTAAGGAGACCGCAACTATGATCAACGTCGCTTTTTTCAGCGCCAAAACCTATGATGAAAACTCATTTAATCGCTTTGTTGATCCTCAGCAACTCACATTACACTTCCATGATTTCCGCTTAACGCATAAAACCGCTCAAATGGCTCGAAACTGTCAAGTCGTTTGTGCCTTTGTAAATGATGAATTAGGCGAAGATGTCTTAAATGCACTCTACCAAGGCGGCACACGCCTTATTGCGATGCGCTGTGCCGGGTTTGACAAAGTCGATTTAGCTGCTGCCAAAAGCATCGGTTTACAAGTTGTCCGTGTTCCAGCTTACTCTCCGGAAGCCGTTGCTGAGCATACCGTTGGGCTGATGATGTGTCTTAATCGCCGTTTCCACAAAGCGTACCAAAGAACTCGAGAAGCCAATTTTTCACTCGAAGGCTTGGTCGGCTTTAACTTCTATGGAAAAACCGTTGGGGTAATCGGTACCGGCAAAATTGGTGTTGCAACCATGCGAATTCTCAAAGGGTTAGGAATGACGATTCTTTGTTATGACCCATATCAAAATCCTGCCGCCATTGAATTAGGAGCACGATATGTAGAGCTGTCGGAAATTTTCACCAAGAGCGATGTCATTACCCTCCACTGTCCAATGTCGAAAGAAAATCATCATCTCCTGAACGAACAAGCATTTAACCAAATGAAAGACAAAGTGATGATTATTAATACTAGCCGAGGAGAATTACTCGATTCGGTCGCCGCGATCGAAGCACTAAAAAAAGGGCGCATTGGCTCACTGGGTCTTGATGTTTATGACAATGAAAAAGATCTTTTCTTCCAAGATAAATCCAATGATGTGATTGTTGATGATGTATTCCGCCGGCTATCCGCCTGCCATAATGTCCTCTTTACTGGCCATCAAGCCTTCTTAACCGAAGATGCGCTTAACAACATTGCTCAGACAACGCTCAACAATATTTTGGCTTTTACACAAGGCACCTCATCAGGCAATGAGCTAATTGCTTAACGGTTGACTAAGCGACGCAAATGCGGGATTAAATCGCTCGCAATTAGCCCTCGTTCACCAAAGGCTTCGGCGTTTTGATCGGCCGCTTGGCTATGGATCAAAACGCCGATTTTGGCAGCATCAAATAATGCAAGCCCTTGCCCAAGCAATGACACAATCACCCCAGTCAATACATCTCCCATGCCACCACTCGCCATACCTGGGTTTCCAGCCAAACAGACATAGGTGTCTTGACCATTACATACTAAGGTTCCTGCGCCTTTTAATACCACCACACCACCATATTTCTGGTGTAACGCTTTAATCGCCTGAAAACGATCAGTCTCTATGTTTTCGACACCACATCCCAACAGTCTCGCTGCTTCTGCAGGATGCGGTGTTATAATACGCTGGTCATCATAACAAGCCGATTGTGCCAAAAAGTACAGTGCATCAGCGTCCATCACTTTCGGTTTCGTGATGCTTTGTACTCGATTGATTAGCTGCTGAGCCATTTTATCTCGGCCTAAACCAGGGCCAATAGCTAATACACTACACCAGTCTAGCCGATAATCGAACATCACTGTATCCATCCAACTTGATGTCATCATCTCAGGGCAACTAATTAAAACTGGTTGGGTATTATCCGGGTGAACTAAGGCGGCTGTTAATCCACTGCCCGTTCGAACACAAGCTTGAGCTGCTAATATTGCCGCGCCTCCCATTCCAGAATTACCGCCAATAAGCAACACTTTACCCTGTTGACCTTTATGAGCGGTACGCTTTCTGCCAGGTAAGGCCTTTTGAGCCGCCTGAGGATCAATCGCTTTTAAAGTGGCCGTATTTTGATTGTTAAACGTCTCTTCCAGCCCCAATCCAGCAAAATGCAGCTTTCCAACATGATCACGGGCTTTGCCTGTCACTAACCCTTGCTTAAGTCCAATCAAACTGATTGTGTGCTGAGCACAAATTGCCGAACCAAGAACGGTTCCTGTGTGGCTACACAAACCAGATGGAAGATCAATAGAAACCACCGGAATGCCACTGTCATTAATCGTTTGAATTAATTGTTTCATGGAAGAGCGAACTTCACCTTTGAGGCCTGTTCCAAGTAAACCATCAATCACTACATCAACATCATCAGGTAATGTTTCTGTGCAGGGAAGTACTTCCCCACCACTATCAATCCAATGGTAATAAGCGGTACGAGCATCCCCTTGTAAGCGCTCAGGATCGCCATATTGCCATAACGTCACTTGAATCCCGACCGACTGCGCTAATCGAGCGACAATGTAACCATCACCACCATTGTTTCCGCTACCGCAACAAACCAACCAATGATGCGAGCCTGGATACTGGGCCAATGCAACAGTAAACACGGCTTGTCCCGCTCGTTCCATTAATCGAAACATTTCTAAGCCTTGCGCTCTCGCTGCCCGCAATTCACCACATTTGACTTGTTGAGGGGTATAGAAAACTTGTGGTAACAGCACCGATGATCTCCTTGTGTTAAGTATCCTGACTTTAATTCACCCAGCGGTGTTGGCTACATTCGTTCACCCCAATCACATCACCTGTCTATGCTCATGGCGATGATGAGAGCCATCCGAGGCTCTCACCAAAGGCCAGCCTACGGCTGTTCAAATTTGCGGCCTACCTGCAACTCCACCTTATTTGGGTATAGTTAAAGAGGCTAATGCCTCCGCAGTTGCATCTTGTACAGAAAGAAAAAGAGAATTAACTTTACCTGTTGGAGTTCGCATTGGATTTAACGTGATATTTTGATACATGAATTCGGCCTGTTGAGTAACGGGACGCACATTACGGCACTTAAATAAGTAGGGGCGCTGCTGCCAGGTAATAAAACTGCGGCAACCGAGATCATAGACCGGCTTAGTTTTTAATTTAAACCATTCTGATGGAATTTCAGGAAAAATAGTAAATATCGATGTACCAATCACATCATGCCCATGTTTACCACTGTGATGGGTCATAAATCCATTCCATACCTGCACTTCATAATCTCGATTTAATACAATCAGCCCCATATCAACATTTTGTACCATGTCAACCATCCAATGGAACTGCTCAAATTCAGCGGGTAGTGATAGCATTAGAACTCCTCCATTAAATAGGCGAGCTTATTGTCGAGTAACGGCAGTGATTCATCGACAAACATAAATAGGAGATCGCAGCGAATTGATGTACCTTCAATGTTGTAACTGACTTCAAACGTCATGGTTTTATTAAATGACCCAGTCGTTGACTGAATAACCGAATCAATCGAAATATGTTGCCCCAGTAACACCGGCGAGCTTTGGAAAAACCTCACTTCAGATTGCTGTCCAAGCCCATTTAAAAAAGAACCAACTAGGATATTCGAAACGTCCATTAATAACTCAAGTTCTTCTAACTCTTCGCTATCAACAGGAACTTTCATTAATTTTTTTAAATCCGCGACACTCGAATCACTAAGCAAGACTAACGCTTCGCCAGCAATACCTTCACCACTGAACCCCTGACAAACACCAGAAACCTGAACATTATCGGCTAAATCACGCAAAGCCATATGTAGCTCGCTCACTTCGAGAATATTAATATTCGGCAAAGGTAATTCAACAAATACATCAAAGTGGCGCGCCAATGCATCAGCCGCTTGACCAATCGACACGTTAGCGACTTCCATATAGACATCACGACGTCGTAAAATCGGCAGATCAACCGCAACTGGCGTGATCATTCGAGGTTGCGTCGAGGGCTCAACAAGTTCGCGTAAAACCGCATTTAAGGCATCTTTATCTATTGGCTTTTTGATAAATGCCTTTGCCCCGAGAGTGAGTACCCGCTCCTTAGCTTTAGGTTGAATATCACCAGAAACCACGACGACTGGGGTTTGGTTGCCTTGGGCTCGCATCGCCTCAAGCGTTTCAAACCCATCTAGCTCTGGCATGGTTAAATCTAAAAACATCAATTTAAACGACTGCTTATCAAGCTGCTCCAGTGCATCAACACCATGGACAGCAAAAGTAATGTCTGCATTTAATGAGGCGGGTAGAGAACGTGCCATTTGCTTTCTAGCTAACGCTGAATCATCGCAGATCAATACTGGGTAAGACATAACGACCACCAATCTTATTTATTATTACTTCCAATGTTAAAAGTGTATACCCAAATGAAACCGAGGGTTAAGTCATACAGCAAAGACTCTTACCGCTCGAGCGATCTAGGCTAGGCTGGCCAAAAAATTAACCGCACAATACGTAAAACAATCGCCAACACCATCATCGCAATGCCTAAGCGATACCATTTATATTCGGCTACAGACATTGGTATACGTTTATAGAACATCGTTGCGACGCCTTTCCAATCGTGGCTTCGCCTTCCATAACCGATAATTCCCGTTAAACTACAAATGATGCCGAATACCAGTAATGTGTTTTCTAATCCAAACAATACAAAATCCACTTTAACCTCTCTATTCTTTTTCAACATCCAATATCACTAGCATAGAAAGACATAGACAAAATCGCTGTAGCACACTAGTAGAATAGGAAAGGAGCGCCCCCAAAACCCGGTATGCGACTCCAAACCTAATTTATATTAATGTGTTAAACCTAGCTGATTTGAACGAGTTTGAAACCATAAATAAGTGGTAACAATAGAAAAAAACAGATAAGAAAGACCAAAAATGGCAGGGGAAGACATTAAGTGTAAAGAGACAGCCCATAACACACCGACAATGGTAATCAGCATTTTTACCATCACCCCCAAAAACAGTAACATCAGGGCCAGTTCAGGGAAACGTGTACAGCGAAATGTTAACCAATAACAACTACTAACGGCAACAACTGCAATAGAGAAACCAAGGAAAAATGAATGAACATGATCAGCCGATGCGATAGCCGCCGATACTGACACGATAGCAATGATTAACCATCTCATTATCTACCTTCCTTAGTGCTCGAGCACCTTAAGAAACAGTAACAACCGTGAATATACGCAAGACGTTAAAAAAGCTAAACGCCGTACGACACTGATACCCAAATCGCTTGCAATTTCAGGTCGGAGGCGAGTAAGTGAACCCCATATCATGTGATTGGGATGAACCCACATAACCACCACCGATGCTACTTCAAGTTAGAAGGGTATACATAACTAAAGTTTAGCTTATCTAATGGATTTTATCGAGGATAAGCCTTTATAAAAAAACAAATTCTTGTTCACCCTCCCTCACTCGGTACGATAGCAAATAAGTGTTAGCGAGCACGTGATAAAGCGTCCATTTAGGTAGGCACCATTAATCAAATAATCAAACAAACATAGCCGCTTAACTAAGATGAAAAATAAGTAAATAGTGAATTACACAGAAATGCCGCATAGAGCAAAAAAATGAATAAAAGTTAAAAAACGTCTGCGACTCATATCAAGTTCCGATTGACAAGCCCAAAGATTGCTCTAGACTCAATGTTAGCTAGAAATGAAGTTGATTGTATACACATTGTTTCGTTGGATTCCTTGTAACTCCCGTCGTGTCGTACGCAATAGCAATCTACTTTTCCACGCTATCCGTGCCGAGATCGGCCTATATAAAATTGTTTTTTTAGGATTTTTACTATGTCTACTCCTGTTACTGGTACCGTTAAATGGTTCAACGAAACGAAAGGTTTCGGCTTCATTAAGCAAGAGAACGGTCCTGACGTTTTTGCTCACTTCAGTGCAATCCAAGGCGACGGTTTCCGTACTTTGGCTGAAGGCCAAAAAGTTGAGTTTGTCATTACTCAAGGTCAAAAAGGCCCTCAAGCTGAAAGCATTAAAGTCCTGTAATAGACTTCCAAATTATTCTAATAGCCAGCCTTAGCGCTGGCTATTTTTATATCTGTCAACAAACAACTTGGAGTTGCAGGTGGGCGGCAAGTGAGTGGAGTGAACGAACGTAGCCAACACCCCTACAGCTTCAAGTGGGAAGGGTATGGTTGACCAACACTCTGGCCATTACCAAAATAGCCGCACTAAAAAACACCTCAAGCTAGACAAATTTAGTGCTGAGCTTCAACAACTCGCTCAACCATAGGCTCCGCTGGAAAAGCTTTCTCGTACTCCACCATAAAATCTTGCCGAATAAGCTGTTCTAAATGATTTGCTTTGTCCGTTGGACAAAAAATCATAAAGTGAACGATCTGTTCCCCCGCTGGTGCACTGGTGATTTCAATATGAGGTTCAGCACTAGGTAAATCGACCCCCGCATGTTTTTCGATCATACTGTTATAGCGACGGGCAACATCAATAAAATGGGAAAAATGCTCTTCCATACGCTGATGCATTATAGGTAATAGTGGGTATAAATTGACAAACTTTGGCACTACAATGTTAAAATTATGAAAAACATAACGTTTCATAAAATTCAGGTTTTTCACGGGATGAGTAAAAAACAAGCTATTGGGGAGAGTTGCTGTTTTTCCGGTGTAGTGGTACTGACCATGCTGTAGGTCTATTTCTTGAATTACTGTTGCCATCATATTGTGCTCAATAACTTCACCACAAACTTTTCCTACTTCGATCCAATCCCCCATTCGAAAAGAGCGAGAACTGGCCCGTTGGATTGACCCGGTAAAGCAGAGAATAATTTCTTTGGAGGCGACCACAATTGCAATCGCTATTGCAGTGACTGATAGAGCAAACTGACTAATTTCAGATTTCCAAAGTACAAATAAAATCATCAAGCTGATAACAAAAGCGCCATTCTTGGTGCGAGACATCCACTTACGTTGATCTTCACTCAAAAATGAAACATCACCTCGTATCTGTGCTAAGGCTATCCGTTTAATTAACACGATCACTGATAAAACCAATAAGGTTAAAACTAACTTATTGGTCAATAGATAATCGACAATAGCATTAATGTGTTCCATTCTTTAGCTCCATCAATCACAGTTAAACTAAGACGTTTTCGCCTCATTGGCTAGCATGTCCAACAAAACACAACTCATTGATTTATCCTCAAATAACCTGGAGTTACAAGTAGACCTCCCCCATGAACCTAAATACGCTATCGAATTGGAATAAACGAATATCGCCAGCATCACTGCCGTGTCAAATGAGAAGGTATATACCCCAACAACTTGGTGTTGCAGGTAAGCGGCAAGTGAGTGACACGAACGTAGCCAACACCCCTGCAGCTTCAAGTAGGAAGGGCATAGCTCTATATTTATCTGATTATATTAACAATATAAAGCATGGATATCAGGATAAATTCTAAATTTGTGATTTGTGATGAAGGATAAAACGTGCTGGACGCCCCAACACGTTTTGAATTACAGGGCGTATTGACGAGCGGTCTTTTCAGCCAACTTCATGATAACACGGACAGCTTGCTCCATGCCTTCAATCGTAATAAATTCATGGATACCATGGAAATTATAGCCACCGGTAAAAATATTTGGGCAAGGTAACCCCATAAAGGATAATCTCGCGCCATCTGTTCCACCGCGAATCGGCTTAATCATCGGCTCAATGCCACACGCTTGCATCGCCGATTTAGCAAGCTCGATAATGTGCGGATGCTCGGCAATTTTTTCCTTCATATTGGCATAGCTATCGATAATGTCTAACTCAATATGCCCTTTGTTTAACTGGCGATTGAGTTCCGCCACTTTTTGTTGCATCAACGCCTTACGATCAGCAAACCCTGCAAGATCAAAATCACGAATCAAATAGTCTAGTTGAGAACGAGCAACGCTCATCTTAGCAGACTTGAGATGATAAAAACCTTGGTAACCTTCAGTATGTTCCGGAGTCTCTTGCGCTGGCATCATTTGAATAAATTGCGCTGCAAGATACATTGAATTGACCATTTTATCTTTGGCGGTTCCTGGGTGAACATTAACACCATGACAAACCACTTGAGCATTCGCAGCATGGAAGTTTTCAAATTCCAGCTCACCAACAGGGCCACCATCAATCGTATAAGCCCACTGTGCGGCAAACTTCTCAACATCAAAGTGATCCGCTCCCCGGCCGATTTCCTCATCAGGCGTAAAAGCAAGACAAATATCCCCATGTGGTATAGAAGGATCAGCGATTAACAGTTCAACCGCGGTGATAATTTCCGCAATCCCAGCTTTATTATCGGCACCAAGTAGCGTATTACCATCAGTAGTAATCAAATTATAGCCATGTAGCTGATGCAATTCTGGGTATTGAATTGGCGATAAAATTTCATCACCTTTTCCTAATGCAATATCACCGCCCTGATAGTTCTCAACTATTTGCGGTTTAACATGCTTACCGGACGCATCCGGTGCAGTGTCCATATGTGAAATAAAACCAATGGCAGGAACAGGGTAATCAACATTAGATTTTAATTTCGCCATGACATAGCCATGGTCATCTAAGCTCACCTCATTCAGTCCAAGTGCTCGCAGTTCATCATACAATAATTGGCCAAACACTCTTTGTCCTGTTGAGCTGGGGCAATGGGTATTCTTAGGTTTTGATTGAGTATCATAGGTAACATAGCGTAAAAAACGCTCAACAAGATTATTCATAGCTAGCACTCACTATCGATAAATACAGTCAAAAATCGACTGAAAAAACGCTATACCCAAACAACCTAACAAAGTACGACAAGGACAATAAAGTGATTTGGGTATATACGCAGCGAATTGCAATTCATAGTACGTATTTATATCCGAGATAACTTGCTATAAATCAGTTTTTATTGGATTAACTAACCGAATCGCTCAACTGGACGAAAAATAAGATTTCAAGAAGTGAAAGCAAAGACCACCAAAAGATGGAACCTACATCTCAAATTCATCACAAAAATAGTATTTTCTCTGCCGAGATTGGCATTTTTTCAAAGTATAACTACATTTACAGGTATGCGATTCCAATAGTTAGTCTATCTGGATTCCCTCAATTAATTATTATCACTAACAACGTCTTGCCTCTTGCGATCTCAGTTTGGTCCTTGAGGCTCTTTTCTTTTATAAAAATTCAATAAAGATGCTCAAGAGCACTTCTTGAGCATCGCTGAACGGCTTATGACTCACAAACCACCGACAACATTCGGCTACTTTTCGCTGGGGTATTAATGGTGACTTTTCCTTGCGAACTCAAAAAAGC
Source organism: Vibrio sp. V30_P3S12P165 (assembly GCF_009904905.1). Classification (NCBI taxonomy): domain Bacteria; kingdom Pseudomonadati; phylum Pseudomonadota; class Gammaproteobacteria; order Vibrionales; family Vibrionaceae; genus Vibrio; species Vibrio sp. V30_P3S12P165. The sequence continues at coordinate 133,942 of NZ_WXWH01000076.1, forward strand.
ATCACCAGTAGACAAGTCGTAAAGCGTTTGATCCCATAACAACTCAACTTGCTGGGTACGAGACGATTTATTAATAATGACTACGCCTTTATCACCCCGACAAAAGACCAACAGATCATCACTTGCCTCTATCGTAGTCATGGGTAAGCCATGCATTTGATTATGGAAAGTAATCCCCGCCATAATGTGAGGTGCGCACCAAGCATCTAACCAACGAGGACATCCTTCTGAATCACGAAGATGACTCGGGTTTAAGTCAGAATAAATCAGAGGCACGCCCCCGTCTCGACCTAAAATATAGCTATAAGCGAGTGCTTCATTATCCGCGGACATGACGAGGTCAATAAATACATCATTGTTGGGAATATCATGGGTGATGGCAAATGTGATCGCTCGCTCCTTAGATAGGGCTTCACCAAAGCAATACGGGTCAATCAAACGCTTTAAGCTGCCTTTGGGTTGCAACGCATTATAAACGGTTTGAAATAGAGGAAAATCATAAGCTCCGAGGCGAGTTTCTGCTAGATAAGGCTCCAAAAAAAGTTGGTATTCGGATTTGGTTGCCCCACCATCAGTGATAATTTCACCAAAAATATGTACATCATGCGTAATTGCCTCTGTCCACACCAAAGTGAGATGTTCAAGGCTCATATGTTTAGCGGCATCGATACGAAACCCTTTGACCCCCATGGCTTTTAGAGCCTGTAGATAAGCTTGTTGGAACTCAACAACATGCTTATTGGGCCGCAAGCTGGGTAGCCCGGGATCATGAGGGCCTCCGGAAATTCGGCCATTTTGCACTTGCCATTTATCTTGCCAATTTTCAATTCCAAACGCTTCGACAAAGTCCGTTTCGGTAAATAAGGGTTGTGATAAGTCCCCAAAAAGACGTTGCTTTTGGTAATAATCAGCCTGTTGCCGATAAGCCAATAGATCTTTATTGCTCGGATACTGTAAGTCCAAACGAAGAGATGATTCATTTGCCATATGGTTAAACACCACATCGGCATAAACCCATAAATCTAATCGTTGTAAGGTACTCACCATCGTTTGAAACGATTCCGTATTACCTAATTGGTTATCAATAACTCGGTAGTCTTGTGGTTGGTAACGCTGCCACCACGGCGTGCCTTTATCGTGTCGATAAGATTTCATTGGTGGAGAAACCAGCACGGCTTTATAGCCCGCTTCAAAGATAGCTTGTGCGCGCTCTGTAACTTGTGAATACGGCCAGTCAAACGCGTGTAAAATAACATCAGTTGGCTGAGAACGAATCATGACAAATACTCCTGCTCTGTCTAGCAAGCGAAAAACCAAATAATTGAATGCAGCTTACTCAATCGCATTCCTACTATTGACGATGATTATAAGTCGTCCTCTAAAAGGGCAATCCCCCTAACGTTAATTATTCATGGTGGAGAGCTAGGGCGTAGAACTCAACATATCCTGCTTATGATTAAAGACAATAACTCATCGCTCATCAAGATTGAAAGATAAACGAAAAAGATCGATAACGACTGGGATAAACAAGGAAAATGCTTTAAAAAGGCATAGATGGTAGAACAAAGAAAACGGGGAAATATCACAGCAGGCACCATTCAATACCTGCTGTTTAGCATCCAATCAGTGAATAGGAACTTCCGATTGAGCAAAAAACTGACCAAAATGGGCTTCTAATACCTCTGGAGTTAACTTGCCTTCAGCCTCTAATTTTTTAAGTTCAGCCACAATGGCCTTTTGCTCATCCAAGCTAGGGAGGGGAACCTCCGGTTGTGCTTGCATTTCTTGAGCCATTGTTTCTAGTTCTTTTTCAAAATCATTCATCATACTTACCTGATAGTGTTAATGCTGGCGAGAAGTGTAACTAACTCCTCGTCCAGATTCTAGCGTTAACCATGTTCAAGCATAATGGATAAAGATCGCCGTTTTGATTAGAAGATACCCAAATAACTTGGAGTTGTAGGTAGGAAGGGGATTAAAACCCATTATACCTTAAAGCGCCCCACTCTCGTTTGCAGGTCGGTGGCTAAACGGGCTAATTCATCGCTCGCAGCGGCAATATGTGTTGACCCATTCGAGAGTTGCTCAACCCCACTACTGATCCGGTTTAAGGTTTCATTGACATCATCCGCAACAATTGACTGCTGCTCGGTTGCTGTGGCAATTTGAATATTCATATCATTAATGGTAAAGATGCCCTTGGTAATATCACGTAATTTTTCGGAGGCTTCTTCAGCCCACTGTACAACTTCATTCGCCTTACGATAGCTACCATCCATGACATGAGAGGCTTCTTTAGAGGCAGTTTGTAGTTTTTCAATAATATCTCGGATCTCTTCTGTCGAACTTTGAGTCCGTGTCGCTAAGGTACGAACTTCATCGGCCACAACAGCAAATCCACGGCCATGCTCACCCGCTCGAGCGGCCTCAATGGCAGCATTCAGTGCTAATAGGTTAGTTTGTTCAGCAATGCTGCGGATGACCTCTAATACTTTACCAATAGAATCGGCATCTTGCTGTAATTTACCAATCACTTCAACGGCAGTTTGTACTTCCTTCGATAGCACTAACACTTCATTGGTGGTATTAGTAACGACCGCTTCACCCTCTTGCGTAAATCGACTTGATTGTTCCGCTGCTTGCGCTGCATTCGCTGCATTTTCAGCAACTTGGTTAACCGTTGTGGCCATTTCAGTCATGGCCGTTGCCACCTGATCCGTTTCATGTCGTTGCTGTTGAACCTGGTCATTCGCTTCTCGACTAGAGACCGCGAGCTCTTCTGCTGCTGCACCGAGTTGAATCGAGGCTTCAGCAACTTGTTTGACTAGGCTATGTACACCACCAACAAAGGCGTTAAAACTACGCGCAAGATCGCCAAATTCATCGTATCGGTCTTCGTTTAATCGTTGAGTTAAATCTCCATCACCAGCGGCGATTTGTTCTAACGCTTGACGCGTTTCATTAACTGGTTTGACTATCATTTTGGCCACCAATAAGACAATGCCAATAAGAACAATGATCGTCACCACAAAGGCAAGCAATAAACTCACCGTTAGCTCATGAGCGGTTGACATAATTGCATCGTATGGCTGAGCCACTGCTAATGACCATCCAGGGGTATTTGCCACTGGATGATATGCCACCATATAATGCTGGTTATTCTCTAAATAAAGATCGGTAATGCCAGTCTGCCCGGCAACCATCTGCTTACTCATCTGAGCATAAGCAGCATCACCAGATTCGGTGGCCTTATCTTTTAAGCGCTTGCTTTCGGTTGGGTGGGCAACATAAATACCTCGCGAATCCACCAGCCAAGCAACCGCATTATCGGTTGAAACATTATCCACCAGCTCGGTTAAAGTATTCAGCGTCACCGTGGCTGCTAATAAACCAATCACCTCACCCTGATGATTTTTCACCGCTTGCGCTAACACAATGATCGCATTACCTGAAGTTCCCGAATACAGAGGATCACTCACTAAGGAGGATTGTGTTTTTTGTACAACCAATTGTTGGAAATAAGCTCGATTTGCTCGACTAGCAATCACACCATTGTGATGATAGGCATCGCCTTTAAGATCAACAAAAAACATAACTTCAAACTCCGGACTCATTTTTTTGCCAAAATGCTTCACGTAGTTAAAAATGGCTTGTGTGTCTCCTGATGCTAAGGTTTCTGTTTGCGCTAACGAACGCACCACCGCCATTCGCGCCTCAACCCAACTGCTTACCATATCAGCACTGCTTTGAGACGTTTGACTCACTGACGTCTCTCCCAAACTGACCACTCGTGAACTGACCTGGTTAGTCACAATCCAAGCCGCTAATAACAAACAAAGCGTTAATGGCAAGCTAAATACCATAATAAGTCTTGAGGTCATTCTTAATTTTTTAAACATAGGTTCCTCTCGGCAACAACATCTATATACATCAACATACGCAACTTTATTTTTATGATTATCGCTACAGTTTTAGCACAGTTTGCATCGGGCGCATCCATTTGATCTAAATTTGGTGAGAACTCTCCAATAAAAATAGCTCTATACCCAAATAATTTGGCGTGACAGGTCGGCGGCAAGCGATGTGATTAGAGTGAAAGAACCTAGCCCCGCCTCCCTGCAGATTCAAGTAGCAAGGGTCTATATCTAACTATCTAAACCGCTTGATATTGCAACCGATGACCAGATTGTATACATGGTAACCAATCAGACAGTAAAATGAACATTCCGCTTTTATTGATAGGAACTTTTCGATAAATACAGTGACCAATGGCTGAATTACTAATCGGGAGTCGGGTTAAATGCAGTTATCCACCTTTCAATCACTACAAACCTATTTGAACCAGCAAGTCATTGGTCAACAAGCCTTAGTTGAGCAGTTATTGATTGCCCTGCTCGCAGATGGACATATTCTAGTAGAAGGGCCACCAGGGCTTGCAAAAACAAGAGCGGTAAAATATCTCGCTGAATGTATTGAGGGCGAATTTCATCGCATTCAATTTACCCCTGATTTACTCCCAGCTGATTTAACAGGAACAGATATTTTCCGACCAGAAACAGGAGAGTTCATTTTTCAAGCTGGGCCTATTTTCCACTCTTTGGTATTGGCCGATGAAATTAACCGTGCTCCAGCTAAAGTACAGGCGGCGATGCTAGAAGCGATGGCGGAAAAACAAATTACCGCAGGAAGAAAGACTTATCGTCTCCCCGAGTTGTTTTTGGTCATGGCGACTCAAAACCCTATTGAGCAAGAAGGAACCTATCCGCTACCAGAAGCCCAATTAGACCGTTTTTTGATTCATCTTGATGTCGATTATCCTGATGCTGAACATGAGCTGGCCATTCTACGCCTCAATCGAGGAGAAGCTCTGGGACAAACCTCCGCACGCGCCCCCATGATCACTCAAGCCGAAATTTTTCAAGCTCGACAAGAAGTGCTTAATATTCATATGGCCGAATCCATTGAACATTATTTAATTCGCTTAGTCATGGCAACGCGTCAACCTAAAGAATATGACCAGCAGCTCGCACAATGGATTGAGTTGGGAGTGAGTCCACGGGCGACGATAGCGTTGGATCGTTGCGCAAGAGCACACGCTTGGCTTAATGGCCGTGATTTTGTTAGCCCTGAAGATGTACAAGCTATGGTTTTCCCAGTGTTGCGTCACCGATTACTTCTCTCGTATCAAGCTCAGGCAGAAGGCATTCATCCGAACCAGGTCATAGCTCATTTACTTTCTTTGGTTGGCAGCGCCTAAGGCACTACGATGGTCAATTCGTTAAGCTTATCTCTCCCAGAATATGCAGATGGTATTCACCTTTGCCTTGAGGAACTATTACCTTATCAGCAGCATGCAATAAAATGGTTACCGCCAGCAAAAAGTTTATGGTCTCAACTATTAGGGCATCATCAAAGTAGACAGCTGGGACGAGGGATGGATTTTGCAGAAGTACGTCAATACCAGCCGGGCGATGATATTCAAGCCATGGACTGGCGAGTAACAGCCAGAACAGGCAAACCACATACCAAACTGTTTTGTGAAGAGCGCGAAAAGCCGGTCATTTTATATGTAGATTTGAGTACCTCGATGCAATTTGGCTCAACCCTGCTCTTTAAGTCGGTACTAGCCGCTCATTTGGCCAGCTTACTAAGTTGGCTCGCGGTAGCTCAGCACGACCGGATCGGAGCTATTATTGACCTTGGCTTTCAACAATTCGAATTGAAGCCAACGGCTCGCCACAAAGGGGCATTACAGATCATGGCCAATTTGGTCAATGGTCAACAACAAGCATTATCCCAAATCACCCAAACGCCCACCTCAATGCGAGAAGGGCTTCTGGCATTGAACCGCCTTTGCCCTAAAGGTAGTGAAGTGGTCTTAATCAGTGACTTTGTTCGTTATCATGACGAGTTAACCCCGCTATTTAGCCAACTGAGTCAGCGCAACCAAGTTCGTATGGTACATATCATCGATCCTTTAGAGCAAGGCGAGACCGATTTTAGAGGAATCGCGCGAGTAAAGAATGAACAACAGACGCGCTGGCTCAACTTTTCAGCAAATAATACACGGTTAGGCATCAAAAAATCCTTTGAATCTCAAAAAGTAAAACTAAAATCATTGAGCCAATCTCAGGCAATGGACTACCGTTCACTCTTGTGTGATCGGCCTTTGTTGCAACAATTATCTGGACTCTAAACCGATGCAGGAACCGTCAGCCACTTTAAGCCTTAATCCACTCCACCTCCCGACTCAACCTTCTTGGTGGCCTTTAGCCTGGGGGTGGTGGGCCAGCCTAGCGGTGGTTTTGATCATCAGCCTAGTGATGATTGCACTACTAATATGGAGAAAAAAACGTCTCGCTCCCAAAAAAACGGCTCTACGCCTACTTTGTCAAACGAGTGGCTATCAAACACCCTCTGCAGCCATGGAGTTACTCAGACAAACAGCACTTTGCTATTACCCACGAGACTACATCGCACCATTGACGGGCCATGAATGGTACACCTTTTTAGATACCCAATTAGGTCAATCGCGCTTTGTACCTAATGTCTCCCTATGGCAGCAAGCGTTATATCAAAAAACACCGGTGACTCATCCCGATCAGTTAATTAATGACTGCCAATTGTGGATCAGTGAGGCATTGCCACCGAAAAAGAGGAGTTTAAGGAACCTTGGCAAATATTGAGTTTTTATGGTGGTGGTTTTTATTACTACTTCCATTACCTGTTTTGGTCTATCATTTTGTCTCGCCGCTCCCACAACAGGCGGCGATTCCACTCGCTTATTTACCAACTGATAGCCATGCTGCAAGCCAACAGCAGTGGCGGATAAAAGGCCTCGTCATCGCCATGTGGGTCTGCCTAATTATCGCGGCTGCTCGCCCAGTTTGGTATGGAGACCCTATATCGGTGACGACTCAACAACGAGATGTGATGCTGGTTGTTGACCTTTCCTATTCTATGAATCAGCAAGATATGCAACTCGGAAAGGAATATGTGGATCGCCTCACAGCGGTCAAACAGGTACTCAGTGATTTTATTGCTAAACGGCAGGGAGATCGATTAGGGCTGATTTTCTTTGCTGACCATGCTTACCTGCAGACTCCTCTGACCTTCGATCGCACCACAATTACACAGCAATTAAATCAAGCGGTCTTAAAATTAATTGGAACCAGAACCGCGATAGGTGATGGCATTGGACTTGCCACAAAAACCTTTATTGACAGTGACGCTCCGCAGCGGGTCATGATTTTACTCAGTGATGGCAGCAATAATGCTGGAGTATTAGATCCACTTGAAGCCGCTGAGATCGCAAAACACTATGGTACTACCATCTATACAATTGGGGTCGGCGCTGGTGAAATGACGATCAGAGATTTTCTGCTGACTCGCCGCGTTAATACCGCAGAGGATCTGGATGAAAAAACGTTACAAGAAATCGCTCAATTAACCGGTGGCCAATATTTTCGAGCCCGTGATCAACAAGAGCTGCAAACGATTTATGACACCATCAATCAGTTAGAACCACTGAGTCAAGCAACCCAAACTTGGCGTCCACAAAGTGAATGGTTTCACTATCCACTGACTGCTGCTTTATTGCTTTCCGTGGTATTAATGATTGTAAGGAGACAGTATGGTTGATTTTATGTTTCTCTATCCTGTTTGGTTGTGGGCCTTGCTGCCTTTAGCTGGGCTATTAGGCTGGCTCTTTTATCGCTCTCCTGGTCAGTCATTAATTGCCCCTCACTTGGCACAAGCGTTGGGCATTAGCCATAAACGGCATCACCACCTTTGGCTGACAGGGGTAAGCTTTTGTTGGCTAATCACCACACTCGCCTTAGCTGGGCCTAGCTTTGAAAAACAAACCAGACCCAGCTATACCAATAGTGCTGGTCGAGTTGTGGTCATGGATATGTCATTATCGATGTATGCCAGTGATCTTAAACCGAACCGACTCTCTCAGGCTCGCTACAAAGTATTAGATTTACTCGCTAGCTGGCAAGAAGGCAGTACGGGGTTAGTCGCTTATGCTGGCGATGCTTATAGCATTAGCCCCTTAACCACAGACACGGCAACAATCGCCAATCTACTACCAAACTTGTCACCAGATATCATGCCCTTCCCTGGGGCAAATGCAGCAGCAGGTGTGCAACTTGCGATAGACATGTTAAAGCAAGCGCAGTTAGCTTCAGGGGATATTATTCTGGTCGCGGATGATTTATCGGCAAAAGAAAGCCAATCGATCCAAACCCTCCTCAATGGAACGCCGTGGCGATTGACCCTCTGGGCAATCGGAAGTGCCAATGGTTCACCAATCACATTAAATGATGGCCGCCTACTAAAAGATGAGAAACAGCAACCTGTGATAGCAAAAACCGATATGATTGCGATGCAAACATTCGCCTCACAAGTGGGAGGCCATTTTGTCGCTTATCGTAATGATGATCAAGATGTACAAAATATTCTGCGTGTTACTGATGCCCCAAAAACTGAGATCAAGCAACGCTCGGATACTGCTCAGATAACCGATGCCATCAATAATGGTTATTGGCTGGTAGGGCTGTTAATTATCCCTGCCCTCTTGCTCTTTCGGCGCGGTGTTCTATTCACTCTCCTACTCTGTATTGGTAGCACTGCCGTTCCTAATCCTGCTCATGCCTCTGCTTGGTTAAATCAAGATCAACAGGCGTGGCAAGCCTACCAGCGAGGCGATTATGATGCTGCCGCGACACTCTTTACCTCACCAGCATGGCAAGGCGCGGCGCATTACCAAGCGGGAAATTACCAAGCCGCTATCGATAACTGGGAAGGCATTGCCAACCCAGATGAGCAAACCCAATACAACCTAGCAAATGCCTACGCGCAAGCTGGCCAGTTAGCAAAAGCCGCCCAAGGTTACCAAACCATACTCAAAAACCATCCCAATCATCAAGATGCTCAGCATAACCTCGCTGAGGTTGAGCAGGCATTGAAACAGCAACAGCAACAGCAACAGCAACAGCAACAGCAACAGCAACAGCAACAGCAACAGCAACAGCAACAGCAACAAAAGTCTTCATCGGGTAAAGAGCAAGGTCAAGACGTTTCTTCCTCATCGGATAATCCAGCACATAAAGCGGAAAAAGCCGTAGACCAATCTCAACCTTCACGGCCCACAGAACACGATCCATCATCACAAGCTCAAAGCGCATTAAATGAGCAGTCGCAGATGGATCAGAGCGATGAATTAAAAAATCAACAGTACAATACGAAACAAGCGGAAGCTAAACCGGAGAACTCCCAAGAAAACAAGGGCAAGTATATCAATACAACGCCAGAGCCTAGTGAGGGCAGCACTCAAGATGTCGATCCTCAAATGCGAAAGCTTGAACAAGTGGAAAGTACCCGTGACCCGAGCCGCTTGCTACGCGCACAACTTTATCTGCAAGCAAAAAATAAACCGGCTCCAACAACAGAAGGTAAAAAGTGGTAATGATTAAATTGTTACAACGTCGATTTGCTCTTTGGCTAATCGTATTACTAAGTATGCTAAGTCTGTCTGTCCATGCGGCCACCTTATATGCCACTGTCAGTAAAAACAAAGTGATACAAAATGAGGTCTTTCAACTGCGCATCGTTAGTGATCAACCCTCGACAGCGGATGCGATTGATTTTCACGAACTGGACAACGACTTTTTTACCAGTCGCCCTAGTTTTACCTCTTCAGTAAATATCATGAATGGTAAACGCAGCCAGCATAGTGAATGGACTCTTTCTCTGGCCGCTAATCGACTCGGTATCCTGACTATTCCCAGTTTTGAGCTAGATGGACAAACCACTCAACCCATTGCCATCCAAGTCACCGTTGATCAACAAGCACCCAATATCGATGAACTCATTGAGATGCACAGTCATCTTTCACGAGATAAGCTTTATCCACAAGAAAGCGCCCTGTTGCATATTCGATTGCTGATCAAAACCGAGGTACGTCGGCTGCAAAACCCTCAACTGACACCTCCCTCTGTTGAAGGAATGACGATCACTCAAGCTAACGAAACCAAGCAATACCAAACCGTGCTAGGGGGAGTGGAAGTGACTGTGCTAGAACAAGATTTTCGCCTAACGGCAGAGAAAGCGGGACAATTTCATTTAACCGAGGCCATATTCCAAGGCTCACTTATTTATGGTAATCACTATGATAACGCCACTCGGATCATCCCTTTTAAGACCACGCCCAAAACCTATGCAATAACCGTAGAAGATAAGCCAGCTGATTATCAAGGTGCTTGGCTGCCTACCTCTCAGCTCACTCTGACGGAACAGTGGCAAGATAGCCAAGGCGCGCCGATTGAACAATCACCTTATTCCCTTCAAGTCGGAGAGACAATCAGTCGGCAAATAACCATGCAAGTGACTGGATTAAGCCCAGAACAACTGCCTAAATTAAGCGTCTCTTATCCAGACGCAGTACGCGTGTATGAAGAAAAACCGCAATTGACCACTCAAGAGAATGGTCAAGTCGTTATGACGGTAAAACACGTGTTAATTCCACGCCAACCTGGCGAAGTGACCTTGCCAGAAATTACTGTCAATTGGTGGAATACCGAAACCAAACAGCAACAGGTTTCTCGAGCATCAGGCTTAATCTTAATCGTCGCAGAGAATGAAGAAGTAAGCATCTTACCCACCAACTCAGAACAACCGTCCTCTAGCTCGGTGAATCTTGTCCAAGACTCAGGCTGGTGGCCTTACTTAACAATGCTCTTTGCTCTACTCTGGCTAATGACAGCATTCCTTGCTTGGCGTTTACACTCATCCACTACACAGGCTCGCACAGCGACAAACCCGATCATTGCGCCATCAAACTCTAGCTGGCAACGGCTACAGCAGGCGTTAGCACAACAAGACGGGATCATGATCAGTCATGCAGTAAAAACATGGATGGAGACATTAGATCTCAGCAACGCTGAAAAAATATCGCTTCAACAGGCACTTCAGCAATACCATGCCCAGCTTTATTCTGCGAATGGCCAAACTGCAAATATTGAACAATTAAAACAAGCGATTAATCAAATTCATCGTCAGCAGGCACAACGACAGAGCCAATCGACTCACCCCTTAGCGAAATTATGATTCTCAGCCATCATCATTGAGGACAATGAGCAAAACATTTGTAGCTTCTTTATCCAACAAAATGCGATCAAATTAAAGAAGATGAGCGTGAGAGAAAGCGTAAAATATTACCGATCAGGTTGATTTGAGATTGGTAGACAAGCGGCATCAAGCGCCGATGAGGTGAGCAAAGTTTCACCAATAACACGATTACGGCCTTGATGCTTTGCTTGATAGAGTGCTTTGTCTGCTTGGGCGTACATACGCTCAAATTGAATTTCACTGGCTGGGAAGTTAGCCACACAATAACCAACAGAAATGGTTAACCAAGAACCATCGGGACTAGCACAATGTGGAATGCTTTCCTGTTCAACCGCTGCACGAATACTTTCTGCCAATTGATGTACTTTTTGTGCGCTATGTCCAACCAGTAATAAGACAAATTCTTCTCCCCCGATACGACAAAATTGCTCGCCATCTGACTGAGTGTGTTGGCTTAAAATTTTACCAATACGCATCAGGGCAATATCACCCTCTAAATGTCCATAGTGGTTATTAAACAAACCAAAATGGTCAATATCTAGTAATATAACGCCATAATCAACGGGCTGCACATCATACTGCTCACAGATTTGCTCCAATAAATGCGTCAGCATTCTTCGATTACCTAACCGCGTTAAAGGATCCATTTTCGCTAATCGTTCCAGCTTTTCATTCGCTTTCTGCAACTCTCGAGTGCGGTTATAGATCTCCTTTTCAAGGTTTGCATTTAACTCATTGATTGCTTGCTGTGCTTTCGCTCGCATCAATACTTCGGTCAGGTTTGAAGCAAACATACGAATCACCTCCCTTAACTGAGAAGTTAAAGGAGAGCGGCGAATTAAATTATCAACCGATATAAAAGCCAGTGGTACGTCGTTATCTGTTAGCATGGTCATCGCTGTCCAGCCGAATCCAACGATGTTATTGTCATGATAAATCGGCGCTGATTCTTTAAATACCACTTCATTAGGAGAAGCTTTAGCTAAAAGCACGATTTCATTGTCTTGCGCTGAGGTACGAAAATACCGTTCATCGACAATATTTCCTTGAATATCAGTGCCCCATGTACCTTGTAAGGTATGACATTTTTCATCCGTTAAAAAAACCGCCATGCGATCAATTCCCATCCGTTTTATCGCAAAAGCAACGGCGGTTTTACATACATCACTCACCGTTAAGCAACGTGATAGTTCGACCATACTGGCATGTAAGATACGAATATTCTGTTCTTGCCGTTTACGTAGGTAAATCTGAGCCAGTAAAGAAGAAAACGACTCCAACATCTGTTTTTGATAATCACTAATGGGCTGACGATGAATAAAATTATCCATGGCTAACCAACCAAACACCTCTTCCCCATCACGAAGCAATAACATACCGTTCCAGCCTTGCCCAACGACGGCTCCGTCAGTATAGAGTGGCGCGTCATCGACAATAACGAGTGTAGAATGCCCATCTGAAATCGCTTCAATGTAGCGTGCTTCTAATTGATGTAGATCGTATTGGCTATGATGTTCACTAATGGTGACACCTTGCTCATTGGTTCCATAGGTTCCATTAAAGCAGCGTTTTTTCATATCCAGTAAAAAAAAAGCGACCCGATCAACACCTAGCTTATCCCTAACTGCTTCAACGGCAGCCCGATGAAGTGCATCCAAATTTTCCGGATTGGATAAAGTGATCGCAAGTTGATGGACACGCTTCATATTCTCAATGAATGCTTCCCGCGCAGTAATTTCATCTCGATATTTGGCTTCTCGTCGATCACGCAGTTTAAATTCGGTTGCCGCGTCTGTTTCTGCTCGAATACACTGCCATCGAGCGGCCAGCAAGTGCAGACACTCTAACTCTCCCGCAGCCATCATCTGAGCGACACGCTGCTCATTAACGCCTTCTAACACAAGGTAGGCACGTCGCTCATTATGGTTATCTAACGTAAATAAGTAAGTTTCTTCAGCAATCAGTTGTTTATAATTCCATTGGCAAGGATTGGTCGCAAAGGGGATCAGTGAGTCCGATGAATCAAACTGAGCAGCCCAAGTCCAAAAGTCGTCTGGGTAATGGGTGACCTCTAAAGGCTGCCCTAATTTAAACAAACATTCAAAACACTGAGTGACCGATGGAGGGTAAAAGACCAATATCGCCTGGGGTAAAAGTTGTTGCTGTAAAAAGGAAAACATAACGTCAGCCAGCATGCGATAATTTCGACAAGCCGAAAGCGGTTTAGAGAGCGTTCGAGAAAGCATGGCGGGCGCCTAAATCAAGTAACCTTGCTATAAAATTAGAAAATAGCACACGGTAACTCAATGGCTTATGTACTGCTCTGTTAACTGCGCCGCAAATCATGTAAACCGGTTTATTTATCTTAGAGCAGAGCAACATTTTTGAGAGGTTGTTTCCATTTTAATCCCCTTCCCTAGCGATAAAATCAACAAAAGTATCAATAGTGAGACACTCTCCCGTGATGCTTCCGTTTAATTAATCACGCTGAAATGGGTAAAGGGAGCCTAAGTCCATCAATTGAGTCAATTCATCCAAAGCGGTACGATTCTCGTTAAGTAATACAGGGTCAGCGAGATCAGCTTCCGTTAACCGATCTCGATAATGTTTTTTCACCCAACGGGTTAGCGAGTGATAGAGATGATCATCCAGCAAAGTATTTGGATTAGTGGCTGCCAATTCTTGTTGATTAAGTACTACCCTTAACCGCAAACAAGCTGGCCCACCGCCATTTGCCATACTTTCTCTTAAATCAAACGCTTTTACTTCATTAATCGGGCCACCGCTGCTAACTAAATCATTTAAATAAGCCCAAACACGCGTATGTTGCTGAGACTCCTCTGGTACAATCATCAACATCTTTCCATCAGCTTTACTCAGTAACTGACTATTGAACAAATAAGTCCTCACGGCCTCCTCAACGGAGACGGTATGGTTTGGTACTTCAATCGGCACAAACTGACATTCAAACTGGCTTAATTGGCGAGTAATTTGCTCAAATGCACGTGATTTATCAAGAAATGCATGCTGATGATAAAAAAGCACTGGGCCATTGGCCACGGCAATCACATCATTATGAAAGACGCCTTGATCAATCACTTGTGGGTTTTGTTGTACAAACACACAATGTTCATCCGCCAATTGATGTAGGCGAGCAATCGCCTCACTCGCTTCACGAGTATGACGCGCGGGAAAATAGCGGGGCTCAACACTCCCTCCCCATGCTTGCCGTCCATACACAAAAACTTCAACCCCCGGTTTACCATAATCAGCGCATAAACGATTATGGTTGGCAGCGCCTTCATCACCAAACTGCGCCTGCAAAGGTAGTGGTGTATGATGCACAAAGTGTTCTTTTGCTGGAAACGTCGCTTGTAAGGCTTGTCTCGTCGTTTCTACCTCTATCGAACGATGAAATTTATTGGTGAGATTTGCCACCGTAAAATGAACTTTATTATCCTGCGTATCAGCAGATGGAGAAACTGTTGCAGCATTCGCAACCCACATCGCCGATGCCGAACTCACGTTTGCTAAAAGGTACGGGGCTTTTTTTGCGACTTGGCCTAAAATATGCGCATCAGTGCCAGAAAAACCAAGCAAACGTAAGCTATTGATGCAGGGCCTTTCTTGTGGAGGAAGCACCCCTTGCTTAAATCCGATATCGACCAGTGCTTTCATTTTTTTCAGCCCTTGCAAGGCCGCCAACTGAGGATTTGCCACTGCATGTTGATTCGCTGTAGAGGCGAGATTACCTAATGACAGCCCAGCGTAATTATGGGTTAACCCAACCAAACCATCAAAATTCACTTCATAAGTCGGCATTACCTGCACTCCTTTGACTAAGGTTCTATTCATCGATTTTATGGTGAACTGAATATCATTGAGGCGAATCATGCCATTTTACACCACCTGATGAATCTTTATTCTTCACCACACAAGGGTGATAATAAAGTAAAGACTTAAAAAAACACAAATTCTTTAACAAAAAACAAACAACCACGCTGTTATTCATTCCTCTTCAGCCAAATACTTTGTTACCCGATCTCTTCCCATCAATATGCCTCAATAACGTTAATAAGTTACAAAGTACCGCTCCTAAACCGGTCTCTATAGATTTAAGTCACCATAGGATGGAGACCAATGGACGTAGCGAATACTGCCGCACCGTCAAATAGAAAAAGTAATAGTGATTTTCATTACTGAATAAATGTGATGAAAGTCACCTCTTATACCGCTATACTCCGCGCTCGGTGGTTATCCGAACTCACCAATACAAGCTGTCATATGGAATAGTGAATGACCCTAGGAGGGGACCGGCTCGTTAACATTGCTTGTAAAGGTGCTTTATGAACAAACAAAGGCGACCGCATGGGTCTTTTATTTATCCTTCACTGCAAGTCAGTGCCGTTGCTTGTTTCTCCACTTTTATTTCTATCGCAACTCTTCCCTTTTTATTGACACAACTCATCGAAAACTATTATGAATATTCTTTTTAGCTTACTAGGCATGCTAGTACTGCTTGCTTTAGCGTACCTGTTGTCTGAACGACGCTCGATTATTAATTGGAAAACCGTTTCACGCGCCTTACTACTCCAGATTAGTTTTGCTGCACTAGTCCTCTACTTCCCATGGGGACAAGCGGCTCTAGGCGCATTGAGCCAAGGTGTCGCTAGCCTACTCGGCTTTGCCGATGTCGGAATCGCTTTTCTCTTTGGTGATTTAGCCAATACCGGTTTTATCTTTGCGATTCGGGTATTACCTATCATTATCTTTTTTAGCGCCATAATTTCTGCACTTTATTATTTAGGCATTATGCAGAAAGTGATCGCTTGGTTAGGCGGCGGCATACAGCGCTTTTTAGGAACCAGTAAAGCGGAATCGTTAGTGGCAACAGGTAATATTTTTTTATCACAGGGCGAATCACCATTATTAGTACGACCTTTTCTGCCTAAATTAACACGTTCAGAACTGTTTGCCGTTATGACGGGCGGCATGGCTTCTGTAGCAGGTAGCGTGCTTGGTGGTTATGCTGGCTTAGGCATCGAATTGAAATATTTGATTGCCGCAAGCTTTATGGCTGCACCGGGTAGCTTATTGATGGCCAAATTAATCGTGCCGGAAACCGAACAACCCGGCGATCAAACGGACGTACACATTGATGGTAGTGAACAAAGTAATGTCATTGATGCGCTAGCTAGTGGCGCGATGAATGGTATGAAGGTTGCGGTTGCGGTTGGTACCATGCTAATCGCTTTTGTCAGTGTCATTGCGATGGTCAATACTGGGCTGGAAAGCTTTGCCGAGTTATTCGGTATGCAAGGCATCACGTTACAATTATTATTGGGTTATGTATTCGCCCCTCTCGCTTGGATCTTGGGAATACCAGCGAATGAGATGGTACAGGCTGGATCTTACATCGGGCAAAAAGTCATTATGAATGAATTTGTTGCTTTTATTGATTTTATTCAAGGAAGAGAAACGCTATCAAGCTATACCCAAGTCGTGATTACTTTTGCGTTATGCGGCTTTGCTAATATCGGTTCAATCGCTATCCAATTAGGCTCTATAGGGGTGATGGCACCAGAGCGCCGCGCAGAAGTCGCAAACTTGGGCTTAAAAGCCGTTGTCGCGGGTACACTTGCTAACTTAATGAGTGCCTGTTTAGCTGGCTTATTTATTTCCCTTTAATATATCGAATAAGGAAGGCGTTGTCCTTCCTTATCGATGGCTTGGCCCGAATCAAGTCCTGTAAGTGTCAAGCTGAGTAACAAGCCAAATTGCTAGTGCATCAAATCGGGAGAATTATCTCCAATAATAAAGGATCGTTCCGCATGATAATGCATTTTCGTCAACAAACTGTCGTTGCACTACTCACCAGTGCGCTCTTGATCTCATTTCCTGTGTCAGCAAACCCCCCGCCAGATGCTCACTCACTAAGCTATCGCAATATTGTAGAAACCATGAGCCATAAGGAGGGTTTTCTTAACTTTTATCGCGATCAAATTACCGGTGAAACCTTGTTTTCTATCCACGAATCACAACTCCATCATCCGATGATTTATCTCGCCCAAAGCCTAGATGGTATTGTCGAAACGGGACATTTCCGGGGCAACTATCGTCAAACCCGCATCATCGAGTTTCGTCGCTATTTTGATAGAATTGATATCGTGGCATTAAATCCTCGCTTTCAATTTGACGTGAATCATCCGCTCTCTCGTGCAGCTAATGCCAATATTAGTCAAGCTACGTTGGCAACCTTGCCCATCATCGCCGAAGAAGAGGGAAATATTTTACTCAGTGCTGATCGATTATTCATTAGCGATGCGCTGCATAAACTGACCCCAACATTAGATAACCATTCAATAGAACAAGGTTTTATAATGGGCGATCTACTTGAGCATCGCTCACGTTTTAGTGCTGAACGTATCTACCCACGTAATGTCGATATCGTGGTAGATTACGTGTTTTTGAACAATGAGCCACAGCACTACTCTACCGCACAAGCCGATGCGCGGATCACTCAGATTCGGCTCCAGCATTCATTAATTGCTTTACCAGACAATAATTATCAACCCCGTGCCGATGATGCTCGTATAGGTTACCTTACACAGTCGTTTGATCGAATGACGGAGAGCAGTTGGGCACCTTATGGCGATGTCATTAATCGCTGGCACTTAGAGAAAAAACACCCCGAACAAGCGCTCTCCGAACCGGTCAAACCGATCGTGTGGTGGATAGAAAATACCACTCCCTATGAATGGCGAGACGCCATTCGTCAAGGTGTAGAAAGCTGGAATATCGCGTTCGAAGCTGCCGGGTTTAAACATGCTCTGGTCGTTAAAGAACAACCTGACGATGCTGAGTGGCAAGCTGGGGATATTAACTATAATGTCTTGCGTTGGGCCTCTTCACCTCAACCATCATTTGGCGGTTACGGCCCTTCCCTGGCCAACCCTTTAACGGATGAGATTATTGCAGCTAACATTATGTTAGAACATGCCTTTTTGACTAACGTTTGGCGAACAGGGCAAGTGTTTGCACCACTAAAATCGTCGCCCTCTCACATGGTTAACGGGCCACAGGTACATTGCTCTGCATCTGATTCTTTACATCAAGGTTTGCTGATGGCAAACGCAACGTATGGCTTGCCTAGCGGGGAACAGTTTGCCAATAATGAGCGCTTACAGCAAAGTTTACGTCATTTGGTGATGCACGAAATTGGTCACACTCTTGGGCTAAGCCATAATATGAAAGCCCATTCATTATGGGATAATACCCAAATTCATGATAAATCGCTCACTAAAGGGGTCTTATCTGGATCAGTCATGGATTACGCACCGATTAACTTAGCACCAGTGGGTATTGTTCAAGGTGATTATTACAGTTACTCACCCGGGCCTTACGATATTTGGGCGATTGAATATGGTTACTCACCCGCACTGGCTGATGCTGAGCAAGAATCTCAACGTTTAGAGCGTATTCTCCAACGTTCTCATCAACCTGAATTGGCATTTGCTAACGACGCAGATGATATGCGTTTACCTGGAGTACATATCGACCCACGCGCAATGATTGGCGCACATAGCTCAGATCCCATTACCTATGCCACGCAACGTTTTGAGCTAATTAAACAGACTTATCCTCAACTGTTGCAAACAACCCGGGTAGCCGGCCAATCCCATCAGCAACTATTAAGCAGCGCTAATGTGTTATTTGACCACTACCTTAATCAGGCTAATGTGGTTTCGCGCTATATTGGCGGTATTTATGTCGAACGAGCAGTGGTTGGACAACAATCTGCCGTCAAACCGTTTACCCCGGTACCGCTCGCCGAGCAACAACGGGCGATGCGCACCTTAGCACGCTATGTTTTTTCCCCTGATGTCTTGCAAGAAATGATGCCGCTGCTCAATTATATGCAACCGCAACGACGCGGCTTTGAACGATACAATATGAATGAAGATCCAAAACCTCACCAGCGTTTATTTGTGATGCAGCAAATAATTCTCGATCATTTACTGCATCCGAGCGTCACGATACGTCTGAGTGATAGCCAATTGTATGGTAATCAATACACTGTGAATCAAATGCTGAGTGAGTTAACTCAGGCTATTTTTGTCGATGCAAGACAGGTCAATACCATTAGCCAAATGTTACAAGTCAGTTATGTACAGCGCTTGATTGTAATCGCGAATCTCGATCCAGAAAGTGGAAGTGAACATGATTTTGTGACTCGATCTGAAGCCTTAGCTCAACTCAACGCAATTCGTAAAATGCGCATATCGAGACATGTGAGTGATGAAGTGAAAAATCATTATCAGTTTATTAATCAAATGATAGATAAAGCGCGAAAATAAAATACCCCAAAATGAGGAATGAGGGATAACCGACCAGAGAAAGTTTGAAGTGTTCGGCCCAAAGCCGTTAAGGTATACACCAGCGGCTTTGGGCCATTTTAATCTAGTGGCTTTGTTAAGCTAGTCGCTCAGCCGCTTAAAAGGTAAATGAAATATTAGCGGCGGCACCCAACTGGTTTTTACCCGCGTAATTTCCTGCAAGATCAAAACGAACCACACTGAACGGGCTAAAACCAATCCCCGCGGTAACCGTATTGTCTAAATTATCTTGCAGATCAACTTCATACCCTGCGCGCAATTGTGCCCAACCCCATGCATTACCCTCGACACCGAAACGCAAAAACTGAGTATCATCGGTTTTTCCCTCAAAGCGTGATTGCTTGGTCACATCCATATCAATAGCTGCGGTGAAAAAATCCGATACATAGCCACCAGAAATGGTCACTTGAGTATCGAGTTTATAATGACTCTGATCGTTAAAAGTTGCGATGGTTTGACTAAAGAGATCTTTTACCGCAATACCCGCGCGATAATTGTCTTTAAAATAAACCACCCCTAAATCAAGATTAAAGGCGCTTTTGCTCACCTCACTCTGATCATAGTCGTCAAGATCAAAATCTTGCACACTAAACGTTTGATGGTACGTTTTAAGCTGTTGAACTTTTGGAGAAATACCGACAGCCCAATGATGGCCACGCGAGGTTATTGTCTTGGCTAGAGCAAGACCATATTCGGAATAACCGAATGCCATCAAGTCAACCGCAGAATTTTGGTAACGATCTTCGATATCAGCATCCTGACTTATCTGCGCATCGGCTTGAATTTCCACATAACCACGCGAGAAAAAATTCAGCGATATTTTATTCATCGGAATCGCGACTGCAACCCCCAAACCACCCGATACCGCAAAAGGTTTATTGGTGCTTAATTCATCTAAGTAACGACTTAAGCGGGCCTGATTCGCAGGTGATATATCCCCGGCTTCAAACGCTTTGATTGTATCTTGTAGATCATCAATCGTTGACAGGTTATCATCACTATCACGCAGATTAATCCCTACCGCAGGCAACAATACGCCAAAATCATCTCGACTTTGATAAACAGCCGTCAGCGCGGGATTATAAAAAGGCGCTAATAAGTAATTAGAGGTTGTTACCCCAGTATTTCCCATTGCATTCCCTCTCGCATCAGCCACCATATTTGCTGCATAGCTACTGCCACTCATCAATACGCCCAGCACCACTGCCAGTTGTGTGTATTTTTTCATATTCTTTACAATCCTGAATTAAAAACTCATCCATAAGATTAATACATTCGAGACAGGAGAGGGATAAAAATCGAGATTCGTGTCTAAAAAACTAAGAGGCTTCACGGCTCGGTTGAACACGGCGGTTGGTGTCTCCAGAACCTCGCTGAAACTTCGGCTTTATTGCGCTTCTCGGAGTATGACGGCGCTCAGGCTGGCTAGTCCGGTTTTTTCTCCCCTCTGGCGTACCTTGCGCCGATTTCACTTCTGGCAATACAGAGGTGAGATTTTTCAACTTTTTCGGTTTTTTAGGTTTTTTCGCACGCGTATCTAATTTGGACTCTGGCAATGCATTCACGGGTTCAAAACCAGTTAGCGTTATCCGAGTTAGTAACGTTTGAGTTAAACGTTCAATGGCAAATAATTCTGGAGCTTCTACCGCGCAGACAAGGGAAATCGCTTTACCGACTTCACCAGCTCGGCCTGTTCGGCCAATACGGTGCACATAATCTTCGGCAACATTAGGCAGTTCAAAATTGACCACTTGCGGCAATTGAGGAATATCGATGCCACGAGCAGCAATATCTGTCGCCACTAATGCCCGCACTTCACCAGATTTAAAGTTCGCCAAAGCTTTAGTACGAGCGCCTTGGCTCTTATTTCCGTGAATCGCCGCCGCGGTAATGCCTTGCTCAGTTAGATAAGTTGCAAGGCGGTTTGCACCGTGTTTGGTGCGCATAAACACCAAAACTTGCTGCCAATTCCCATCATTAATTAATTTCACCAACATTGGTGCTTTCTTTTTTACATCAACAGGATAGATACATTGCTCAACGGTTCTGGCCGTAGAGTTCGCTGGACTAACTGAAATTTCAATCGGATTATTTACAAGCCCTTTCGCCAGTTGACGAATTTCGCTGGAAAACGTCGCAGAAAAGAGTAAATTTTGTCGTTTTTCTGGAAGTAATGCTAAGATTTTACGAATGTCACGAATAAACCCCATATCCAACATACGGTCGGCTTCATCGAGGACTAAAACCTCTAACTGATCAAATTTCACCGCATTTTGATGATATAAATCCATCAAACGTCCCGGCGTGGCCACTAATACATCCGCCCCTTTGCGTAAACGCAGCATTTGCGGGTTAATCTTCACTCCGCCGAATACCACAGCACTGGTGAGCGGTAAATGACGTCCATACATAAAAACATTATCTTGGATCTGTGCTGCTAATTCACGGGTTGGGGTTAAAATCAAAGCGCGAACTTGATTACCTCGAACCCGCGGGCCTTTCGATAAACGTTCAAGAATTGGTAATGTAAAACCCGCTGTTTTACCTGTTCCGGTCTGAGCTGCCGCCATGACATCTTTACCTTCTAATACCGCAGGAATCGCCTGCTGTTGGATAGGAGAAGGTGTATCGTATCCTTTCTCTTGAATTGCTTTCAGGATTGGTGCAGACAGACCAAGCGAGGTAAAACTCATATATAATTCTCAATAGTAATATAAATAAACAACGTGGCATGGCCACGAAAGGCGGCCATTCTGAGGCCTTTACGATTGAGTCGCAACCGTTAATTGCCTATCAACCGAAACCGCCTTGATCATGTCATCAGTAAAGCCTGACGAATTTTCGTCAACCTGACGCCACTAACAAACCGAAAAGGATCCAATTAAATGATTATTTGCATTTTTTATTTCGCCTTTGCAAGTTTGCTCACAATAAGTGAAATGAATACAAGTATCGACATTGGCTTTAGCTAAAACATGACGAGTCAATACATCACTATTTAATTGATGGATATCAGAACTCCAGCGATGTTGATTAACAAAGAAATGAACAATCATTGATGAACTTCGATTTTTTTACTTTTATTCATGGTATTTTGTTGTGATCGCTGTTGAAACCAAAACCGTTTACGACCAATAGAACGAGACATAAGCATCCTTAGCTTTTTAAGCATTTTAAAACGATATAATTATATAGCTCGCTCTAAAATATTTAATAAAATAAATCTATTTATAATAATGCAACGAAGAAAATAAGGAACGTAACGACAAAAACACAGAGGTAGATGTAAGAAATGTTTAATATTTTTATGG
>NZ_WXWH01000048.1:0-7448 GCF_009904905.1 Vibrio sp. V30_P3S12P165
GCCGTAGGCTGGCCTTTGGTGAGAGCCACGGATGGCTCCCATCATCGCCATGGACATAGACAGGCGATGTGATTGGGGTGAACGAACGTAGCCAACACCCCTGCAGCTTCAAGTAGGAAAGGGATAGCTTAAATCGACAACATGCACTTAAGCGAGTTAGGTAATCCATGAGTAGCAAAAGGTTCTTTTTCACCTAAGGAAGGTTGGTTATGTTTATAACTAGGCTGTTTTTTCTACTGATTCTATGCTTTTTTAGTCTATCCGCCGTTGCGAAATCATTGATGACCTTGGTTTATTATGAGGATTTTCCCCCTTACTCTTTTCGCGATCAACAAGGCAATATGACGGGCATTTTGATCGATATTGCTGATCAGGTACTACAAACCAGAATGGGAGTTGAACTTATTCATCGAGGCTATCCATGGGAAAGAGCACAAAGAATGGTGCAACAAGGACAAGCCGACGCCTTTATTACTATCGCGACCGCGAATAGATTGCTTTATACCGATGCCTCTACAGAAGCTGTCATTGTCGGCCCGATGAATCTATTTGTCAGCCCCAATAATGGGAAACTCGCACAAATAAAAAACGCCCAGACTATGGATGACCTCAGCCCTTTTTTGATCCTCGATTATCAAGGTAATCATTGGGGTAATCAGCATTTCCCTGAGGAGAAGTTTCAGCGTTTTTTGACGTCAAACTTATCCAATGCACTCATCATGTTGGCTCATGGCAGAGGCGACGTGGTTGTAACCGATAAGATTGTTGCTGATTATTTAATAGCTCAATTAAATTTGCAGGAGAAAATCCTCCAACTCCCTATTCAATTAACCGAAGTCAAATTTTCATTATGTATTAGTAAAACTTCGTCTTTTCACCATTTGCTAGCAGAATTTAATCAACAAATGGCGCTATTTCGAGAGCAAGGTAACATAGATACGGTGCTGGAAAATTACCGATAACATACGGTTACGCCATTCCAATTCGATCCTTTCTTGATGATTAGAGTCTATGGTACGAGGAAATTCTACTTTACCGCCGTTAATTTGAGCGAATGACTAAAGAAAAAGTCGTTAAGTTAACCATTGACACATATGGAATATAAGATATATGATATTTCATATGTAATGTAATTAGCGAATTATTCCTATGTTCGATCCAATTCTTCTTTACAAAGCGCTTTCCGAACAAACGAGGCTTAAGTCTCTGCTTTTAATGCAGAAACAAGGAGAGCTTTGTGTCTGCGACCTCATGGAGGCGCTGAATCTCAGTCAGCCCAAAGTTTCTCGGCATCTTGCCGAATTACGCAAGCACGGGCTTGTTCTGGATGAACGCCGTGGCAAATGGGTTTACTACCGAATCAATCCCGCCCTACCCGCTTGGGTCAAACAAGTGCTCGAGATCACTCTTGATCATAATTGGTCACTCGTTGAACATGAATTGCAAATCATCAAAGGCAAGTCATGTTCGAATGAGGTGAACAAATAGTGTTTATATTCCGTTGGTTTATCATTTTCAAATAAAAGAGGTTTTATGAGTCATATCTCAAGCTGTGTCGAAACCAGCGCTGCTGAAAAAATGAGCTTTCTTGATCGATACTTAACGGTATGGATTTTCCTTGCCATGGCCATTGGTGTCGGAGTTGGCGTGTGGTTCCCTCAGGCGGCTCAGTGGAACGAAAGCCTATCGGTTGGTTCAACCAATATCCCACTTGCCATTGGCTTAATCTTAATGATGTACCCGCCATTGGCGAAAGTGAACTATAGCCTTTTAGGTGAGGTGACTCGTGATAAACGCGCGATAACACTTTCTCTAGTGATGAACTGGATCGTTGGCCCTATCTTGATGTTCACATTAGCCATCATTTTCTTACGCGATCAACCTGGTTATATGGTAGGGCTGATTCTGATCGGCCTTGCTCGCTGCATCGCTATGGTGTTGGTTTGGAATGACATCAGTGGCGGAAACAAAGAGTACGGTGCCACTTTGGTTGCGTTAAATAGCGCGTTTCAAATTGTCACCTACAGTTTTATGGCATGGCTATTTATTACCGTTTTACCGCCTTATTTTGGTCTGGAAAGTTTCGTGGTTGACATCACGATCTGGGATATTGCACAAAGCGTGTTAATTTATTTAGGCATCCCCTTCTTAGCGGGTTTCTTAAGCCGAAAAGTATTGGTCTCAGCAAAAGGGGAACAGTGGTACAACGAGATTTTTATTCCACGTATATCACCAATCACCTTGATTGCGCTTTTGGCAACCATCGTTTTAATGTTTAGCCTGAAAGGTGAAATGATCATTGAATTACCGATGGATGTATTGCGTATTGCAGTCCCCCTGATCATCTATTTTATGGTGATGTTTTTTGCCAGCTTCTACATCGGGAAACGTATGAGGATCCCTTACGACCAAAATGCTTCTATCGCCTTTACTTCATCAGGTAACAACTTCGAACTGGCTATCGCCGTATCAATCGCTGTATTTGGATTAAACTCTGACCAAGCGTTTGCTGGTGTGATTGGACCTTTGGTTGAAGTACCTATTTTAATCGCTTTGGTTAACGTCGCTTTAAGAATGAAGCGTAAATATTATGCTTAAGCCCAGTCTATCGAAACAAACATCCGTCGTGCCATGTCTTATGGAGACATGGCATCTTTCCGAATCCGAACTCTACCGCTGGCTTCTGAAACAAACCGGCGATTCTGATCTGAGTTTTGATTTACTACAAGATACCTTCTTAAAAGCATTACAGCAGAAGCAAGCGTTTTGCGATATTCAAAACCAAAGAGCGTGGTTATATCGGGTGGCGCGGAATATGCTCATTGATAAGCAACGTAAGACGAATCAAGAACAATTTCAGGAGCTGAGTGATAATGAGTCGATATGGCAAGAGCATGAACTCCCCGCCGTCGATAGCCTTGCGCAATGCCTACCAAAAGCACTTTCAAACCTGACTGAATCTGAGAGAGAAATTATCAAACAGTGTGATCTACAAGGTCTTACTCAGCAGGCGTTTGCCGAGCAAAATGGACTTACGTTAGTGGCAACCAAGTCGCGCATTCAACGCGCCCGACAAAAACTTAAACACGTTTTGCAAACGCAATGCCACATACGTTTCGACGAACAACAGCGTGTTTGCTGCTTTTTCAAAGATAGCGACAGCCGATAATATTGTCACAGCTGAATAGGCGACGGCAGGCGCATCATAATCTGCATTCATTGCCTCTTCTGAGTAAAGCGAACCTTACTGGGTTATCTTGCCATTAACCATAGTAAAAATTCTGCATCCTTTCGGCACTGACTTCGTCTTAGTGACATAAAGACAAATTATGAGGTTGAAGGAGCCGGTATGTTTGAAGTCTTTACCCATCTTGCTGATTGGATGACCTATCAGCTGTTTGCTATGCAGCAAGGTACTAAGTTGGCAGATGCAGTCCACTTTTTTATTGAAGATACCAGCAAAATAATGGTGTTGCTGGTTGTCATGATTTACCTCATTGCTTTGTTTCGCGCCTCTTTAAAGGTTGAAAAAGTGCGCCACTACCTTGCAGGCAAACGGCGTCTTTTTGGCTATGTGACGGGGAGTGTTTTCGGTGCCATCACCCCATTTTGCTCATGTTCCAGTATTCCCGTTTTTCTTGGCTTTACCTCCGCAGGTATCCCGCTTGGGATCACCATGGCTTTTTTGATTACCTCGCCATTGATCAATGAAATCGCAGTATTGCTTCTGTTTAGCCTGCTTGGCTGGAAATTCACCATCCTGTATGTACTGATTGGGATGCTGATCGGGATACTGAGTGGCTGGTTTTTAGACGCCATAGGGGCAGAGCGTTGGTTGCAACCTTTTGCTGCAAAAGCGATGCAGAAAGCCCAAGCCCGGCAACATACACAAGGAAATCTAGACGTTAGCAACGAAGAGGCCGCAATCACGCTTTCATATCGGCATCAGTTTGCCAAACAGGAGATGGTTGAGATCATCGGGCGGGTTTGGAAATGGGTGTTTATTGGCGTGGGTATAGGCGCAGGCTTACATGGTTTTGTACCCGATGGCTGGATAGAAACCCACTTAGGCGCAGGTCAGTGGTGGTCTGTTCCAGCTTCAGTATTAATTGGTATCCCGCTGTATTCTAATGCAACGGGGGTGATTCCCATCATGGAAAGTTTACTGAGAAATGGTCTTCCCATTGGTACGACATTAGCGTTTTGTATGAGTACCGTCGCCGCAAGTGTGCCTGAATTTGTCATGCTAAAACAAGTGATGCAATGGCGCTTATTGGGGCTTCTTTTTGGTCTACTGCTAACAGCGTTTACTGTTATGGGGTGGATATTTAACTTACCGTTCTGGCAATTTTAGGAGATAAACATGAAAGCATTTAAAGTACTCGGTTCAGGTTGTGCCAACTGCGTCAATACCGCGAAACTGATTGAGAAAGTTGCGGCAGAGCAAGGCATTGATGTTTCGGTTGAAAAAGTGACCGATCTTGAAACGATCATGAATTATGGCGTGATGTCTACGCCAGGCGTCGTCATGGATGAAGAAGTGGTTCACGCAGGAGGAGTCCCTACACCGGAGCTTATTTTAACTTGGTTAAAGTAAGGAGCGCTAATTTTTACCAGTTTTCGAATAGCGAACTGTTCCAATCCTAATTTGATAAGTAGAAAGGTGACCCATTTTTCCCAAAGCGCTCCTTTCGGAGCGCTTTTCTTGTTTATGTTGGTTATTCCCAATCAAGGATAACTTTGCCGGAAGCCCCGCTACGCATAGCATCAAAGCCTTTTTGAAAATCATCGACCTTGAAGTGATGGGTGATAATTGGGGTTAAATCTAAGCCCGATTGAATGAGGCTTGCCATCTTGTACCAAGTTTCGAACATTTCCCGACCATAAATGCCTTTGATGACTAAGCCTTTAAAAATCACTTGGTTCCAATCAATCGCCATCGATGAAGGTGGAATACCTAGCAAAGCCACCCGTCCGCCATGATTCATGGTTTGCAGCATCGAGCTAAACGCACTTGGCACTCCAGACATTTCAAGGCCGACATCAAAGCCTTCTGTCATGCCGAGTTCATTCATGACCTCTTCAAGTGTTTGCTCTGCGACGTTAACCGCCCGCGTTACACCGATTTTACGTGCTAAATCAAGGCGGTATTCATTCATATCGGTGATCACCACATGACGAGCACCAACATGTTTCGCCACCGCTGCCGCCATAATACCGATTGGGCCAGCACCAGTAATGAGTACATCTTCTCCGACTAAATCAAACGACAACGCTGTATGAACCGCATTGCCAAAGGGATCAAAAATCGCCGCCAAATCATCAGAAATATCGGCTGGAATTTTAAACGCATTAAAAGCGGGTATCACTAAATACTCTGAGAATGAACCGGTGCGATTCACCCCCACCCCAATCGTATTGCGGCAAAGGTGAGTACGACCACCACGGCAATTACGACAGTGACCACACGTAATATGACCTTCACCAGAAACGCGATCTCCTATTTCAAAACCGCGAACTTCTTGACCAATACCAACCACTTCACCAACGTATTCATGGCCCACCACCATAGGTACAGGGATGGTTTTTTGCGACCATTCATCCCAGTTGTAAATATGCACATCGGTGCCACAAATGGCGGTCTTTTTGATTTTAATCAGCAAGTCATTATGACCCAGCTCTGGCATATCCACTTCGGTCATCCAGATACCTTGCTCGGGTTTTAACTTGGCTAATGCTTTAATTTTCATTTGATAAGTCCCATCTCTTGGCCGACTTCAATAAAGACATCAATCGCTCTATCGAGCTGCTCACGACTGTGAGCCGCAGACATTTGCGTGCGGATGCGCGCCTGACCTTTTGGCACTACCGGGAAAGAAAAACCAACCACGTAAATGCCCTTCACTAATGCACGCTCAGCAAACTCAGCGGCCACTTTCGCATCACCCAGCATAATCGGGATGATCGCATGATCAGCGCCGCCCATGGTAAAACCTGCCGCTTCCATACGAGTACGAAAATGCGCCGCGTTGCTCCACAGTTTATCGCGCAGCTCACCACTCTCAGCTAACAGATCCAAAACACGCAAAGAAGCGGCGACAATCGCAGGCGCGACGGAGTTTGAGAACAGATAAGGACGTGAACGCTGGCGTAGCCAATCAATCACTTCTTTCTTACCGGAAGTATAGCCACCAGAAGCGCCGCCCATGGCTTTGCCTAGCGTTCCGGTAATAATATCAATTCTGTCGATAACGTTATGGTACTCATGAGTCCCGCGGCCATTTTCGCCCATAAAACCCACCGCATGGGAGTCATCCACCATCACCAAAGCATGGTATTTGTCCGCTAAATCACAAATCGCTGGCAAGTTCGCCACTACGCCGTCCATAGAGAAAACACCATCTGTGACAATCAGCTTATGGCGTGCGCCCGCTTGGTCAGCAGCAATCAGCTGCTGCTCCAACTCTTGCATGTTGTTATTGCTGTAACGAAAACGCATCGCTTTACATAAACGAACGCCATCAATGATCGAAGCGTGATTCAGCGCATCAGAGATGATGGCATCTTCTTTATCAAGTAGTGTTTCAAATAACCCGGTGTTCGCATCAAAGCACGAGGTGTAAAGAATGGTGTCTTCTTTGCCCAGGAAAGCAGACAGCTTCTCTTCAAGCTGCTTATGGATATCTTGCGTACCACAGATAAAACGTACCGAAGCCATCCCGAAACCATGGGTCGCCATACCTTGCTGACCCGCTTCAATCAAAGCCGGATGATTAGCCAAACCAAGATAATTATTGGCGCAAAAGTTAAGCACTTCTTGACCGGTTGAGATAGAAACCGCCGCTTGTTGTTGTGAGGTGATCACACGTTCAGACTTATAGAGACCTTCGGTTTTAACATCATCCAGCTGTTGGCGTATTTGTTGATAAAAATCACAAGACATTGCTATTTCCTTCTTTAATATTCTTGCTCGTTCACGATGTGGAACCATTTAGTAAATTTCCCATTTACACTGTAAAGCCACTGACATAACAGGCTTTACAATGGTGGAACTTTGAATCAGTGTAAGTGTAATCGATGTCTAGAGAGAGCATTATCTTGGGTTGTGGAAAATCATTTATGAAATAAAATCACAAATAAACGACTGAGGAATATAAAATTAATATCAATAAACCTTGGCACAGATCACAAAAGTGAATATTAAAAATGATACACAAGGGCTAATTGGTCATTAATCTGCCAGAATAGTGCGTTTGTGTCGCAATAACTCGGCAATTGACGATGAAACACCCAATGAAGAACTCAAATAAAATACATTTTATACCCAAACAACTTGGAGTGGCAGGTAGGCGACAAGTGAGTCAATCCCCATCAGCATAGACAGGCTAGTTGATTGGGGTGAAAGAACGTAGCCAACACCCGTGCAGCTTCAAGTAGGAAGGGGATAT
>NZ_WXWH01000042.1:0-6959 GCF_009904905.1 Vibrio sp. V30_P3S12P165
CAATACCTCTCTCGCTCTGTGATGGCTCCAAGGTTATTGATCATTGATGAAATCGGTTACCTGCCGTTTGGGCGAGAAGAAGCCAACCTATTTTTTAATGTGATCGCTAAGCGCTATGAGTATGGCAGTATTATTTTGACCAGCAATTTATCGTTTGGCCAATGGCCTAGCGCATTTGCCGATGATGCGACATTAACGGCAGCGATGTTAGATCGACTGCTTCACCACTCGCATGTTTTGCAGTTAAGTGGTGATAGTTATCGATTGAAAGATAAACGACGCTCAGGAGCAATACCTGAGTAAAAGGGTGGATCAATTTTGATTGATCGTTTTTAAGCTAAAAGTGGATCAGTTTTCGGTGATCGTTGACAGTTGCTGAAGCTAATGAAATACGATTAACTTTTCAGGTACTGGTTTTTAAGACCTGCGCTACTTTTCCTAGAATCTACTCTTCTCTAGAATCTGAGTTTTAAACCACCCCGTCAGGCTCTGCCTGCCACCCCTCCAAGGGAGGGGAATTTAAAAAACATGCTCGCCTCTACTCCCCTGCGGAGGGAATTTAAAAAAACATGCTCGCCTCTACTCCCCTGCGGAGGGAATTTAAAAAACATGCTCGCCTTTGCTCCCCTGCGGAGGGAATTTAAAAAAACGTGCTCGCCTTTGCTCCCCTGAGGAGGGAATTTAAAAAAACGTGCTCGTGAGAACTAACGCAACAAATAACGCATTCGCTCTTATTCCCCACTTCCGAAAGGCGGATGGCAATGATACTGGTGGATGCAGAGAACCTAAAAATGACTAAGCAGTAAACGGGGATGATAATAGGCTTAATTCCCCTCCCTCGGAGGGGTGCCCGTAGGGCGGGGTGGTTGCTGAGGTTAATGAAATACGATTAACTTTTTAGGTACTGGTTTTAAGGCCTGCGCTACTTTTCCTAGAATCTATTATTCTTTAGAATCTGAGTTTAAGACCACCCCGTCAGGCTCTGCCTGCCACCCCTCCAAGGGAGGGGAATTTAAAAAAACATGCTCGCCTTTACTCCCCCTGCGGAGGGAATTTAAAAAAACATGCTCGCCTTTACTCCCCCTGCGGAGGGAATTTAAAAAAAACGTGCTCGTGAGAACTAACGCAACAAATAACGCATTCGCTCTTATTCCCCACTTCCGTAGGGCGGGGTGGTTGCTGAAGCTAATAGAAATTAATCAGAATAACCACAAGCCAAAGTCACAACTGATCCATCAGAACCAAGGTTTAGAGCCATTAACATAAATGTTTTCAAAATCTTCATCTGATTTAGTGAGATAAATAATAAACTCAACAAACGCAATGATACCAATGATCATTGACGGAATACCCAGCAGAATAAACCCAAAAATAAACCCTAGCAGCATAATCCAGCCTTGCTTTTTATAGCCAAGGTAAAATTTATGCACGCCGAACGCACCAAAGAAAAAGGCCAATAAAGCTGCAGCGATTTTTTTTGAAGAGCCAGAGGAGACAGAAAGTGGGTAAACAGAAATAGATTGATCCCCCTCGACAGAAAAGTCGACCGCTGCCCCAACCTTAGGAAACTGGCTACCTTTCCATTCAGACATCGCTAATTGATAACGCTGTCCATCTTCACCCGAAATCAGCCCTAAACGCTGCGATTCATTAAAGTCGATGATAGTGCCTTTCATTTACGTGATACCTCAAATAAGAATAAAGATGCGTATTTTTACCAATTAAACCAAATATGTCTATAAAATCAGTGCGCTTTATTGAATTTAGATGATTATCACTCTATTTTTAGGTGCACCAAGTTGGTGAGCACTCTAACATAGCAAAAATAGAATTCACCAATGACAGCCTTGTATTTATTGCGCTATACTCATTTTCATATTGATTCGCAGGCTTTATCTCTTCCATTCTTATTAAAATAATTTCCTATGACTGATACGTTAAATGGCTCAATACAAAATCGGCAGAATAGCACAACTGTCATAACCTTATCTGAATCAGAAGTGGATTCTGCTCAAAAAATTGAAGAACAATTAGCAAAAGACACACTCCTTATCTATTGTCCGGATGAGGATGTTGCAAAACTAAGTAACCTAGTTTCACGCCATGCCGAGTTTAATGTTGAAATCAACAACTATAGAATTAGAGATTTCAAAAATAAAACACTTTGCCATTTTAGAAGCTCTCACCTCACAAAAGATCAGCAAGCCTTTTTGATTGCAGCAACTGAGCTAGGAGGTTGGGTCGAACCCTTAGTCAGCTTTTTAGACCGTAAACTCGGTTATACCGAAACAGAACTGCTGCACAGTGGTTACTTCCTCCATCAAAAAGCTTTTTCAATATTAACTAATCGAAAGAATAGTTGGGAAAAACGTTTTATTGATCTGTTATTTGTATTTGCTCTTGCATGGGTCGCAATACCAATTGGGCTGTTGACCGCACTGTTCATCAAACTTGAATCACCCGGACCTGTTTTTTTTAAACAACGTCGAACGGGTCAATACAATAAAGAATTTGATGTAATTAAATTCCGCTCAATGCGCAATGATGCAGAAAAAGATGGCGCTAAATGGGCGACAAAAAATGATGCTCGAGTGACAAAAGTAGGAAAATTTATCAGGAAAACACGAATTGATGAACTACCGCAACTCATCAAT
Source organism: Vibrio sp. V30_P3S12P165 (assembly GCF_009904905.1). Lineage (NCBI taxonomy): Bacteria > Pseudomonadati > Pseudomonadota > Gammaproteobacteria > Vibrionales > Vibrionaceae > Vibrio > Vibrio sp. V30_P3S12P165. The sequence goes on from NZ_WXWH01000042.1 coordinate 2,655, forward strand.
GTGTTAAAAGGTGAGATGTCGATGGTGGGCCCTCGACCAGAGCGCGAGGTTTTTATCAGTGAATTAGAAAAAGAGATTCCATATTACCGGTTTCGCCATGCAGTAAAACCCGGTGTCACAGGCTTGGCACAAGTAAAATACCCTTATGGAGCATCTATTGAAGATGCGATTTGGAAACATAAATACGATATTTACTACATTAAACATCAAAACTGGAAGATGGAAATAAAAATTCTCTTGCTTACCGTTAAGACTGTATTGTTTGGGATGGGGAGGTAACATGCTCCAACCATACCGCTAAGGCTAAGTGATGACGACACCATTAAATCCAGCGATTTCTAAAGCATGAGCAAAAGCTTGCTTTGTCGCAACCTCACCGTGAATCAAATGGATTTCTTGTGGCGGCTCCGCAATTCCTTTAATAAACGCGAGTAATTCAGATTGATCCGCGTGGGCGGAATAGCCCGACATCACATGAATACTGGCTTTCACTTCGATCTCTTCTCCATCAATACAAATCGATTTTTCACCCTGGGTAATGGTTCGACCTAAGGTTCTCTCCGCTTGAAAGCCGGCAAAAATCACATCGGTACGCTCATCTCCCAGTAAGGCTTTTAAATATTCAACAATTCGCCCGCCTTGGCACATTCCTGATGCGGCCACCACAATCGCGGGCGCACCGGTTGAGGCGAGACGATTGACTAACGCCTGATGAGTACCATAATCAGTAATTTGTATACACTGATCGAAAGCCAGCGGATGACGATGCATCTCTAAACGCTGCTTGGCCTCTTCTCCCCATAGGGTTTTAAAGCGGCGGTACGATTGGGTGACTTGTTGAGCCATGGGTGAATCAAGAATAATCGGCAGATCGGCATCAATTTTGTGCTCAAAAATCAAGCGTTCAATATCAAACAATAGCTCTTGGGTACGGCCAACACTAAAAGCGGGAATTAAAATGGTGCCGCCATTTTCTAATGAGCGCTGAATAATCTCGCGTAATTTTTCAGCGCGACCAGCCACATCATCATGATTGCGGTTACCGTAAGTGGTTTCAATGATCAGATAATCGGCTCGCTGCGGCGATTGTGGATCAGGCAGTAATGGCGTATTACTCGGCCCTAAATCACCTGAAAACACAACCACTTCATCGTTAGCTAAACGCAGCTCGACATAAGCGGAACCAAGAATATGCCCGGCTGGTTGAAAGCGAAGTTGCAGTGAAGCCTGAGCCTGACGATGAGCTGAAATGGTGGCCCATTCGCCATAGCAACATGGTTGTAAACGCTGTTTTATGGCTTGTAAAACTTGCTCAATTTGCTGGCGATTAAGGCCCAATTGCAATTTAAGCCCATCTTCTAACATTAACGGAATCAGCTCTGCACTGGCTGGCGTACAATAAATTGGCCCGGTAAAACCCGCAGCAAGCAACCACGGCAGGCGACCGATATGATCAATATGCGCATGCGTCACAATCAGCGCATCAATATGCTCCACTGGAAAGTCCAACTCAATATCTCGGGCATCTTTACCTTGAAACATGCCACAATCGATCAGCACTGCCACACCATCGGCGCGCAACTCATGACAAGAACCAGTGACTGTATCTTTACCGCCATGATGAAGTATTTGCATATCCTTTGCCTTATTCTGAAAATGAATACGCAAACACTAGCATAATGAATAAAAAACAAGATAGGGAGGAAAAGAAAATTCGAGCCAGTTGGCAGGAAATCCACCCTACTTTGTGCAACTTATAAGTCGCCAAGACCACCCCGTCAGGCTCTGCCTGCCACCCCTCCAAAGGAGGGGAATTTTATGCAGTGCTAGATGGCGAGGTGATCGATTTATTCACTACCAACGTTGTGTTTTTAATTCCCCTCCCTCGGAGGGGTGCCCGTAGGGCGGGGTGGTTGCTGAGGTTAATGAAATACGATTAAGTTTTTAGGTACTGGTTTTAAGACCTGCACTACTTTTCCTAGCACCTGCTCTTCTCTAGAATCTGAGTTTAAAACCACCCCGTCAGGCTTCGCCTGCCACCCCTCCAAAGGAGGGGAATTTTATGCAGTGCTAGATGGCGAGGTGATCGATTTATTCACTACCAACGTTGTGTTTTTAATTCCCCTCCCTCGGAGGGGTGCCCGAAGGGCGGGGTGGTTGCTGAGGTTAATGAAATACGATTAACTTTTTAGGTACTGGTTTTAAGACCTGCACTACTTTTCCTAGAATCTACTCTTGTCTAGGATCTAAGTTTAAGACCACCCCGTCAGGCTCTGCCTGCCACCCCTCCAAAGGAGGGGAATTTAAAAAAACGTGCTCGTGAGAACTAACGCAACAAATAACGCATTCGCTCTTATTCCCCTCTTCCGAAAGGCGGATAGCAATGATACTGGTAGGTGAAGAAGATCTAGAATAACTAAGTGGGAATGAAAGGAGGTTTAATTCCCCTCCCTCGGAGGGGTGCCCGAAGGGCGGGGTGGTTGCTGAGGTTAATGAAATACGATTAACTTTTTAGGTACTGGTTTTAAGACCTGCGCTACTTTTCCTAGAATCTACTCTTGTCTAGGATCTAAGTTTAAAACCACCCCGTCAGGCTCTGCCTGCCACCCCTCCAAGGGAGGGGAATTTAAAAAAACGTGCTCGTGAGAACTAACGCAACAAATAACGCATTCGCTCTTATTCCCCTCTTCCGAAAGGCGGATAGCAATGATACTGGTAGGTGAAGAAGATCTAGAATAACTAAGTGGGAATGACAGGAGGGTTTAATTCCCCTCCCTCGGAGGGGTGCCCGTAGGGCGGGGTGGTTGCTGAGGTTAATGAAATACGATTAACTTTTTAGGTACTGGTTTTAAGACCTGCACTACTTTTCCTAGCACCTGCTCTTCTCTAGAATCTGAGTTTAAAACCACCCCGTCAGGCTCTGCCTGCCACCCCTCCAAAGGAGGGGAATTTTATGCAGTGCTAGATGGCGAGGCATGGCAATCGCATGAACATCCCCGTCATTCAAGGGCTCCGATAACCTTGCTTAAGTACTTCACATCCATCGCGCACTTCATCCGTTTGCGTTGAATGCCACCCTTAAAGCTCATTTCTTGCTTTAAAAGGTTCAAACAGGCTTGTCTGATCCTTGAAAAAGCCTCTGCGCGATCATCGACTCGAATGCGACATGCATCTTCTCTAAAAGTAACATCAAGTTGCCAGTGCATCGACTCAATTCCCCAGTGAGAACGCGTTGCATCATGCAACTCTTTCGCACTGAGTTTCTTCGAGCTGATGTAGAAGCGAACAGACATATCTTGCTCTGTCGCACGCTCTTCTGTTTTACGCATGTTGACCATGATGCCAACACTTTTCAGATTTGGCCATTCAAGCTCTAAATCACCTAAAAATGACAACTCATTCGTGACTAATGCACAGCGTGTTTCCTCACGGCCATGCCCTTTTTCTTGGCTCGCATAACTGTCGCCCTCTGCAAACTCCTGCAACATCGAAGGGCGATAAAACTCACCTATCGCTTTCTCTAACGAGCCTTGGTTTCCCTTTACAGCAAGTAAGTAATCGGCATTTTTATCGATTATCTTTTGCGCTATTTTTCTCTGACAACCCATAGCATCAATCGTCACTAAGCAACCAGAAATATTTAGCAATTCCAATAACTTCGGTATTTCTGTGATTTCATTGGTTTTTTCATTCACCTTAGATTGGCCAAGACAAAGCCCTTGCGCGGTTGCAAATGCATTGACCATATGAATTGCAGAGCGTTCCTCAGATTTGTTATAAGAGCCGCGTACCGTTTTTCCATCAATGGCAATGACTTCACCATCTGTAATTTCATGGCAATCTTTCATCCAACTAATGAACGCTTTTTGCATCGCTGACGGGCTCACCATGCCCATAACGCGCGCGATAGTATCTGACGACGGAATACCATTCTCAAAATCACCCAATGATTTAAGAAAATCGGTTCGGCTTTCACCAAAATCATAGATACCTTCCCAGGTATCAAAACCGGAGAGTACACCACAGATCGTCAACAAAATAATGTCTGACAATTTGTGTTCTACCTTAGCGGCTTGACGGTAATCTTTTATCACTTCGAAATGCATAAATGGGTTCGTTATTGTCGTCATAATTTGGCTCCGTTTAAGTACAGAACCATTAAAAAACACTCAAAATGATCTACAAATTGATCCTTAATGAGTTTCCAATGTTGTGATGAATGCTAAAAAAAATACCTTGTAAATTAGAAGATATTAATTTGACGAAAGCCCTTTAAAAATGGGCACACTCATGCGTTTTCCCTGA
>NZ_WXWH01000052.1:0-8015 GCF_009904905.1 Vibrio sp. V30_P3S12P165
GGTGAGCGCCTAGCCAGTTGGCTTTCTCCTAAAAAATGGGGTTTCTCTGTTGCTTGAGGATAAAACGTTTTATTCCATTGCCACGCGCCTTCGCCACACTTAATCGAGACTTCGCCACGTACGCGCCCAAGCCAGAACCAACCTTTGCTGGCGACTTGCCTGAACCATGTATTTCTAAAGCCAGCGTCAGAGACAATGATAGGGGTGCAGCCTTGGGGGAGAAGGGATTGAAGCTTATCGAGAAAGTGCTGATGGCTTGTGGGCGAGTTGTAGTTTTTGTACTCAAATGCCTGTTCATAAAGCGTGACAGCGCGACCTTTAACGGATACCGAAGCGCGCAATGTCATATAGCGCAGTTGCTCACGAACATCTGACCAATCAACCAAGACAACAGGAAAAGGATTGGCGCGAGTAATAAAGGACGCATGCCATTTATATATGGACTCTTTTTCACGGTGTAGATTGCGATTACCAAGTAATCGGTCGATACGTTTGATGGCATGCTTCACCGTGGTATCGGTGTCGAGAGCGCGTCCAATTTTGGTGAGTGTGAGATCAGAGCCATCCAGTACCGTTCTGGTTGCAAGTATGAGAGATCTAAGTCGTTTTTTGTGAATGTCAGGGCATTGGTTTTCGAGTGTTTGCTGTAGAATTTGAACATCGCGCATCGTAGGGGTTCCCTATTAAATCCATTTAATCCGGTGTGTTTTTGGCGAAATTCATTAGATCAGAATGAGCGATGCGCGTCTACTCATTGTTTTATATGGAAATTATGGGGGGATTCGTAAGGTTTTGTTTATATCGAAGAAAGTTGCAGGAATATTTTGAGCCTTTCAATGTTATTTTGGATGAACAATCTAAGAAGTGGTTAACGAAAACGCCAGAGAAAATATTATATTCTTATCCTCCATTTCTTGAAGGATTAGTTAGTGGTGCCCCTAGATTACATCAATATCTTTCTGAAGAATCTATACTTAGGTTTAAAAATATAACCAATTTATTAGAACGTTTTAACGTCCCTTTTTCAATACAGCAAGGATTATTTCCCAGTAGGGAATATGAACAAACCGTTTTTGAATGGAGTTCGGAAAGATTAAATTCAGAACAAGTCATATGCCGAGGTGGATGCTATAGATTCCTATCCCAGAATAATTCTAATTTAATACCCGCTTGTGGTTTTGCTCTTATGTTAGAACCTATTTTAAAATTATTAAAAACGGTTAACGTTAAATCTTGGTCTTTTGAATCAGTTAATATATTGGTTATACCTAAAAATAAAATATCAACTTACTCGGCTCTAAGTTGCTGCCGTCATTTGAGGATGGTTTTCCCAGATTTTAAAGTAATATATGAAGGCTCGTGTTTTTCAACGGCTAGAGCAAAGAAAGATGCTATTAAATATGGTTGTAGATTTACCATTATTGTCGATACAGAAAGTGAAGAGGTGTTAACTCTGTATGACGGAACTCAAAATGTACAATCCACCTTGACGTTATCGAAGTTAGTTAATCATTTAGTACGTTATAGCCAATCATCTTTTGAACAAATAATGATGTAATTATCAGCTATTTGATCATTAATATCATAATAGTGACAGCAGCGCTGTAGATCAAATGAGTGCTGCTGTTTTGTCTTGGACACAATACGTGACCAAACTCTCTCTTTTGTTTTCCTCCTTTGAAAAAGGATCTCTGCTTGCTCTTCTCTTTGATAATCTAGGTTTAGGTAAAATTTTTCATTGATTGATAGAGTGCTCTATCGCCGAAGGTGATTAAATGCAAGATAGTTATCAGCCCCTAGGTACTCGAGAGTTAGAATTGCCAGCGTCAAGCGTATTTGTGCCTGTTCGGTGGACTCTAGATATTAAGAGTCAACGATTTACTTGCGTCACTGAGTCATTTTCGGATAAGCATACTGCTTCATTTTGCGCTCAAACTTTAGATGGTTGGCTTACATTAATGAATGTGACGAGTCAGCAAAAGGTTGAAAAGTTGCTTCAGGAGTCGCTTCGCAGTGGCGATAAGCGTTCGATTAATATTTTGCTAGTAAATTCCAGACGTTTTTGTTACGCGCTCTTTTCTGTGGAACAATTCTCTAATTATGTTTTACAAGGTGAAATCCGACCTATTGTTCAATTAGCTAAAACCGCTCAACAGGCGATCTGGTTAGAGCATTTGTTAAGTTTTGCACCATGGGGAATACTTATTTCTGATCAGAATAATAAAATTTTGGGTTGTAATCATACTTTTGAGCAGCTTACAGGCTTTCATTCTACTGATTTACAGGGGCTTCATAGTGAGTTTTTGTTTACAGATGAAGCGTTACCTTTAAATGATTATGTCGATAACACGCCACAAAAAGTAACCATTATTTGCGCAAGTGGTCAGCAGCATCATTATCAGTGCTGTGTTTCATTGATGCCGGTTGAGGGGCAGGCGATCTACCTTAGTTTTTATTCACCCCAGTTAGAGGAATATGAGCAAAGAATAAATAGTTCTATTGCTAATAAACAATGGTTTCTTGAACAGTTTGAACGGCTATATCAGCAGCGGCTGGTTGAGCAACTTTATATCGTGATGACGTTAAGTATCGAGCAATCGCTGTCTGCAAAGCAGCAGATTGTATTACATGATGTGATGATGCGTTTGAAGGAGAGCCGTTTATTTGGGCAAATAAAAGAAGGCTTATACTTGGCTTGTGTGACTTGCCCTTTACCATCTTCTGGAGAGTCATATCGGTATATTCACGCCAGTATTCGAGCTTTTTTTCATGAGTTGCGTCAGATGGATCGTCACCTGCATAAACTTTGTACGTCAGGAAAAGTGGGCGTCTCTATCCTAGGTTTAGACGCACGCAGTACAAAAATAGCGGTTACTCATTCTGTTCAAGCGATTTTAGAACAAGAATCCGAATCTGGTTTGCAGAAAATCCGTTTTTTTGATTCACAGCTTCATCGACAGATTCAAAGACGGCGATTGTTAGAAGAGTTTGTGCATGACGCGATTAAAAACCAGTCTTTATCTGTGTTTTATCAGCCAATTATTGAAACACAAACCTGGCAAGTGATTGGTTACGAAGCCTGCTGTCGTTTTTCTCTCCCCACTTCATTACAAGCCGATAATCGTGAGTTGATAGCTATCGCAGAAGATCTCGGATTAGTGTCTGAGCTCGATCTACACATTTTACATTCAGCGCTGGAACAACTTTCTAAATTACAAGCATTACATGATTACCCGGTTCGCTTAGCGGTTAATGTGTCAGCGGATACTAAACAAGGCTTCTCTGAGTTACTTGGTTATTTAATTACATTGATTCAACAGAAGTCGTTCGGGGCAGAGCATCTTATTATTGATCTGATTCAAGCCAATGCTCATGTCACTGGGATTGTTCAATCAGCTGAATTGAAAGTGCTACGGGCCAAGGGTGTGCAAGTCACGATTGATGACATGGGGCTCGATTACTCTTTATTAGAGCATTTACCTTTATCTGAGTTTGATTATCTAAAAATTAGTCGACGTTGCTTGGATGCGATAAAAAGCAAGATCAACCGTTATAAAGTGATCAAAATGCTAGTTGAGCTTTGTCATTCTTTAGGCGTAAAAGTGATAGCTGATGGTGTTGAGTCATTAGAAGAAGCCTCTTTATTGACTGATACAGGCGTTGATTTTATGCAAGGCTTGCTCTTTTCAGCGCCATCCTCGGCTGCTCATTTAAAAATCGTTAATCGTCAAATTGCTCAAAAAATAAAACCATTGTTGCAGAACCACCATGAAAGCAAGCAACCGGCTCATTTAGTAGGGCTTCATCATGCTTATGCACCGCGTCTTGATCCTGGTGATCCGCTTTCATTGGCTTTTCAATATTTTCAAGTATCTGATATAGACGTTTTGCCGGTGATTAACCAGCATGAATGTGTAGGAATTATCGATCGTCAAACGTTGAACCTGTATTTAACCCCAACAATGGGGACAGAATTAGAAACGATGAGAGAAGCTGAACGATGGCACCGACCCGTCAATCAGATCATGATGCTTTCTTTTACTAAGTTAGATGCATACACTGATGTTCGGCTAGTGACCGAGCTAATTTGTGAGCAGAAATTAACTTTTCCTTGGGTGTTGGTTGATGGTAACAAGTTTAAGGGGATTTTGACCCAACAAATTATCATTAGCTACCTTGCACAGCGACAAACAGCGTTAATATCGCAAACTGAGTTTGGTGCTTCATCAGAGCAATGAATGGTAATGGAAGGAGATTTCGAAAAGGAGTTCTTCTAAAATAATAGCATGACGAGTGAAATATTGAGCTAACTGTGGCAAACATTAAGATAACCGTAGATAGGTTGCAACCAGGATTGCATATTCGATTACCGCTGAAATGGAATGAGCATCCCTTTTTGTTTAATAGTTTTAAGATCAAATCGACGGATCAAATTCAATTGATCAAACATCTTGGCATCCAACATGTTTTTCTCAACCCAGCACAAAGTGATACTGCGCCGCTACCTGTTCGCCAAATAGAAAACCAAGACATAGAAGAAACGGCTGACTCTCAGCAATTAGAAGACGAAGTTAATCAGCTTTGGCAAGAAAAACAACATCGGATAGAAAAACTTAACCGCTATCGGCGGCGGGTGATGCATTGTGAAAAAGAATTCGAACGATCGTTAGCTCGTATGAGGGCGGTAATGAATAAAATTCGTAGTCGCCCTGCGGATGCGGTTGAAGAAGCTTTACAGCTTATCGATGACGTTGTTGAAAAATTACTCAGTAATGAAAGTGTTACCTTACATCTGATTAATAGCAAAAGTGAGTTTGAGGATGTTTATTTTCATTCTTTAAATGTATCCGTTCTGGCGATGATGATTGCGAAAGCAAGAGGATTCACGGAACAGCAAATTAAAGAGGTTGCTTTCGCCTCCTTATTTCACGACATTGGTAAAATGCGAGTGCCGAGTGCAATTGTACGTAAAGTAACGCCATTGACTGAGCCGGAAAATAATTATCTAAAATTGCACACTCGCTATGGCATTGATCTTGTCAGTGATATCGATGGGTTTCCTGAGAGTGCTAAAATAGTGATTGAGCAGCACCACGAACTTAATGATGGCTCTGGGTATCCTCTTGGATTGAAAGAGCAAGAGATTGATGAGATTACTCAAGTTGTCTCTGTTGCCAATGCTTTTGATAATTTATGTCATCCCGCGATAGCGGAAGAACAAAAAATACCTTATATAGCACTCTCTCATTTGTATAAGAATTGCAAGCATCTTTATAACCATCAGAACTTGAGTATTTTAGTGAAATTTATGGGGGTTTTCCCTCCTGGCACGGTCGTGCAACTTTCTAACAATACTGTTGGATTAGTTATTTCTGTTAATGCTGAACACTTACTTTCTCCTAATGTACTGATCTACGATCCAGCTGTGCCCAGAACACAAGCACCAATCATTGACTTAGCAGATAAAGAGATAAAAATCGTCAGCGCTATTTTACCGACTAAATTGCCGGATAAAGTTCGAGACTATCTTAATCCTAGAGCAAGAATTAGCTATTTCTTTGATAGCGATGATTAGTTATCCACAGTGTTTTGTGAGTAATCTGTTAGCTGAATACTGAAAACCTATGGGTAAAATAAAAGATGCTGATAATTTGGTCTAACGAGTTTTTTTTTGAGAAAAAATGCAAATTCGACTTGCCAAAAAAGTTCAACTCCCTATAATGCCGCCTCACTGACACGGCAGACGCCGCAAGGCTTCAGGCAGTGTTAGTCGAGGGAAAACTTCTAAAAAAGAAAATTTGAAAAAGTGTTTGACTCTTCAAATTAACTCGTTAGAATTCACCTCCGCTTTGAAGCTCAATGAGCCTTCCAAGCAACGCTCTTTAACAATTTAAACCAATCAATCTGTGTGGGCACTCGTTGATGATAATCAAAAAGATTTATCAATGAACTGAGTGACCAATCGAGAGGCTTCTTTGTAAAAAGAAAAATCTTGGCACAGTCAATTCATTATCGTTCTGTTGGAACGATAATAGCTTTGAATTACTTATGGTAGTTTGAAGTCAGTATTCATTGAGCCGGTCGTAAGACCAACAAAACTTTAATTGAAGAGTTTGATCATGGCTCAGATTGAACGCTGGCGGCAGGCCTAACACATGCAAGTCGAGCGGTAACAGAGAGAAGCTTGCTTCTCTGCTGACGAGCGGCGGACGGGTGAGTAATGCCTGGGAAATTGCCCTGATGTGGGGGATAACCATTGGAAACGATGGCTAATACCGCATGATGCCCTTGCTTATAATGAGCGGGGGCCAAAGAGGGGGACCTTCGGGCCTCTCGCGTNATAGCTTTGAATTACTTATGGTAGTTTGAAGTCAGTATTCATTGAGCCGGTCGTAAGACCAACAAAACTTTAATTGAAGAGTTTGATCATGGCTCAGATTGAACGCTGGCGGCAGGCCTAACACATGCAAGTCGAGCGGTAACAGAGAGAAGCTTGCTTCTCTGCTGACGAGCGGCGGACGGGTGAGTAATGCCTGGGAAATTGCCCTGATGTGGGGGATAACCATTGGAAACGATGGCTAATACCGCATGATGCCCTTGCTTATAATGAGCGGGGGCCAAAGAGGGGGACCTTCGGGCCTCTCGCGTCAGGATATGCCCAGGTGGGATTAGCTAGTTGGTGAGGTAAGGGCTCACCAAGGCGACGATCCCTAGCTGGTCTGAGAGGATGATCAGCCACACTGGAACTGAGACACGGTCCAGACTCCTACGGGAGGCAGCAGTGGGGAATATTGCACAATGGGCGCAAGCCTGATGCAGCCATGCCGCGTGTATGAAGAAGGCCTTCGGGTTGTAAAGTACTTTCAGTCGTGAGGAAGGGGGTATCGTTAATAGCGGTATGCTTTGACGTTAGCGACAGAAGAAGCACCGGCTAACTCCGTGCCAGCAGCCGCGGTAATACGGAGGGTGCGAGCGTTAATCGGAATTACTGGGCGTAAAGCGCATGCAGGTGGTTTGTTAAGTCAGATGTGAAAGCCCGGGGCTCAACCTCGGAGTTGCATTTGAAACTGGCAGGCTAGAGTACTGTAGAGGGGGGTAGAATTTCAGGTGTAGCGGTGAAATGCGTAGAGATCTGAAGGAATACCAGTGGCGAAGGCGGCCCCCTGGACAGATACTGACACTCAGATGCGAAAGCGTGGGGAGCAAACAGGATTAGATACCCTGGTAGTCCACGCCGTAAACGATGTCTACTTGGAGGTTGCGGCCTTGAGCTGTGGCTTTCGGAGCTAACGCGTTAAGTAGACCGCCTGGGGAGTACGGTCGCAAGATTAAAACTCAAATGAATTGACGGGGGCCCGCACAAGCGGTGGAGCATGTGGTTTAATTCGATGCAACGCGAAGAACCTTACCTACTCTTGACATCCAGAGAAGCCAGCGGAGACGCAGGTGTGCCTTCGGGAGCTCTGAGACAGGTGCTGCATGGCTGTCGTCAGCTCGTGTTGTGAAATGTTGGGTTAAGTCCCGCAACGAGCGCAACCCTTATCCTTGTTTGCCAGCACTTCGGGTGGGAACTCCAGGGAGACTGCCGGTGATAAACCGGAGGAAGGTGGGGACGACGTCAAGTCATCATGGCCCTTACGAGTAGGGCTACACACGTGCTACAATGGCGCATACAGAGGGCGGCGAGACAGCGATGTTAAGCGAATCCCAAAAAGTGCGTCGTAGTCCGGATTGGAGTCTGCAACTCGACTCCATGAAGTCGGAATCGCTAGTAATCGTGAATCAGAATGTCACGGTGAATACGTTCCCGGGCCTTGTACACACCGCCCGTCACACCATGGGAGTGGGCTGCAAAAGAAGCAGGTAGTTTAACCTTCGGGGGGACGCTTGCCACTTTGTGGTTCATGACTGGGGTGAAGTCGTAACAAGGTAGCGCTAGGGGAACCTGGCGCTGGATCACCTCCTTACGTAAAGATTGTGCATTGATGAGTGTTCACACAGATTGATTTGGTTTA
>NZ_WXWH01000052.1:8214-11443 GCF_009904905.1 Vibrio sp. V30_P3S12P165
TTGCTCTTTAACAATTTGGAAAGCTGACAAAGTAATTTATCTTGATAGATAAGTTACTTGTAAAGTTCTCAATCTTTATCTTAAAGATAAAGACCAAAAATACACATTCAAGTGTGCTTGGTGAAAAACGTCTTCGGAGGTTTTTCAAAAATTGAGTCCGGCAAAATCTGTCTCGCACTCATGAAAATAAAACGCGAGACAACTTAGGTTGTTTAAACAACAACTCGAAACTTCTTCGGGTTGTATGGTTAAGTGACTAAGCGTACACGGTGGATGCCTAGGCAGTCAGAGGCGATGAAGGACGTAGTAACTTGCGAAAAGCGTAGATAAGGCAGTAACAGCCACTTGAGTCTACGATATCCGAATGGGGAAACCCAAGTGCAGCAGCACTTATCATTAACTGAATTCATAGGTTAATGAGGCAAACCGGGGGAACTGAAACATCTAAGTACCCCGAGGAGAAGAAATCAACCGAGATTCCGAAAGTAGCGGCGAGCGAAATTGGATTAGCCCTTAAGCTTTATATGCGTCAGGCGAAGGCTCTGGAAAGGGCCGCGGAACAGGGTGATAGCCCCGTAGCCGTTAGCGCATGTTCAGTGAAATCGAGTAGGGCGGGACACGTGATATCCTGTCTGAATATGGGGGGACCATCCTCCAAGGCTAAATACTCCTGATTGACCGATAGTGAACCAGTACCGTGAGGGAAAGGCGAAAAGAACCCCTGTGAGGGGAGTGAAATAGAACCTGAAACCGTGTACGTACAAGCAGTAGGAGCCNACAACGCGCAGCGTTGGTCAACCGACTCATCGGCAGAGGTGGCTTAGTGATGGGGTGACTGCGTACCTTTTGTATAATGGGTCAGCGACTTATATTCAGTGGCAAGGTTAACCACATAGGGGAGCCGTAGCGAAAGCGAGTCTTAACTGGGCGTTCAGTCTCTGGATATAGACCCGAAACCGGGTGATCTAGCCATGGGCAGGTTGAAGGTTGAGTAACATCAACTGGAGGACCGAACCGACTAATGTTGAAAAATTAGCGGATGACTTGTGGCTAGGGGTGAAAGGCCAATCAAACTCGGAGATAGCTGGTTCTCCCCGAAAGCTATTTAGGTAGCGCCTCGGACGAATACTACTGGGGGTAGAGCACTGTTAAGGCTAGGGGGTCATCCCGACTTACCAACCCTTTGCAAACTCCGAATACCAGTAAGTACTATCCGGGAGACACACGGCGGGTGCTAACGTCCGTCGTGAAGAGGGAAACAACCCAGACCGCCAGCTAAGGTCCCAAAGTATTGCTAAGTGGGAAACGATGTGGGAAGGCTTAGACAGCTAGGATGTTGGCTTAGAAGCAGCCATCATTTAAAGAAAGCGTAATAGCTCACTAGTCGAGTCGGCCTGCGCGGAAGATGTAACGGGGCTAAGCAATACACCGAAGCTGCGGCAATGCGCTTTTTCTTTTATTAGGGAAGGTCGTATTGGGTAGGGGAGCGTTCTGTAAGCCGTTGAAGGTGAACTGTAAGGTTTGCTGGAGGTATCAGAAGTGCGAATGCTGACATGAGTAACGACAAGGGGGGTGAAAAACCTCCCCGCCGGAAGACCAAGGGTTCCTGTCCAACGTTAATCGGGGCAGGGTAAGTCGACCCCTAAGGCGAGGCTGAAGAGCGTAGTCGATGGGAAACGGGTTAATATTCCCGTACTTGTTATGAATGCGATGGGGGGACGGAGAAGGCTAGGTGGGCCAGGCGACGGTTGTCCTGGTTCAAGTGAGTAGGCTTGAGAGTTAGGTAAATCCGGCTCTCTTTAAGGCTGAGACACGACGTCGAGCTGCTACGGCAGTGAAGTCATTGATGCCCTGCTTCCAGGAAAAGCCTCTAAGCTTCAGTTCATAAGAAATCGTACCCCAAACCGACACAGGTGGTCGGGTAGAGAATACCAAGGCGCTTGAGAGAACTCGGGTGAAGGAACTAGGCAAAATGGTACCGTAACTTCGGGAGAAGGTACGCTCTTGACGGTGAAGTCCCTTGCGGATGGAGCTATTGAGAGTCGCAGATACCAGGTGGCTGCAACTGTTTATTAAAAACACAGCACTGTGCAAAATCGTAAGATGACGTATACGGTGTGACGCCTGCCCGGTGCCGGAAGGTTAATTGATGGGGTTAGACGCAAGTCGAAGCTCTTGATCGAAGCCCCGGTAAACGGCGGCCGTAACTATAACGGTCCTAAGGTAGCGAAATTCCTTGTCGGGTAAGTTCCGACCTGCACGAATGGCGTAATGATGGCCACGCTGTCTCCACCCGAGACTCAGTGAAATTGAAATCGCTGTGAAGATGCAGTGTACCCGCGGCTAGACGGAAAGACCCCGTGAACCTTTACTACAGCTTGGCACTGAACATTGACCCTACATGTGTAGGATAGGTGGGAGACTTTGAAGCGCAGTCGCTAGATTGCGTGGAGTCGACCTTGAAATACCACCCTTGTAGTGTTGATGTTCTAACTTAGACCCGTTATCCGGGTTGAGGACAGTGCCTGGTGGGTAGTTTGACTGGGGCGGTCTCCTCCCAAAGAGTAACGGAGGAGCACGAAGGTGGGCTAATCACGGTTGGACATCGTGAGGTTAGTGCAATGGCATAAGCCCGCTTAACTGCGAGAATGACGGTTCGAGCAGGTGCGAAAGCAGGTCATAGTGATCCGGTGGTTCTGAATGGAAGGGCCATCGCTCAACGGATAAAAGGTACTCCGGGGATAACAGGCTGATACCGCCCAAGAGTTCATATCGACGGCGGTGTTTGGCACCTCGATGTCGGCTCATCACATCCTGGGGCTGAAGTCGGTCCCAAGGGTATGGCTGTTCGCCATTTAAAGTGGTACGCGAGCTGGGTTTAGAACGTCGTGAGACAGTTCGGTCCCTATCTGCCGTGGGCGTTGGAGAATTGAAGGGGGCTGCTCCTAGTACGAGAGGACCGGAGTGGACGAACCTCTGGTGTTCGGGTTGTCACGCCAGTGGCATTGCCCGGTAGCTAAGTTCGGAATTGATAAGCGCTGAAAGCATCTAAGCGCGAAGCGAGCCCTGAGATGAGTTCTCCCTGGCAGTTTAACTGTCCTAAAGGGTTGTTCGAGACTAGAACGTTGATAGGCAGGGTGTGTAAGCGTTGTGAGGCGTTGAGCTAACCTGTACTAATAGCCCGTGAGGCTTAACCATACAACACCGAAGGGGTTTTGATGGGCTCAAT
>NZ_WXWH01000020.1:0-6271 GCF_009904905.1 Vibrio sp. V30_P3S12P165
ATCCAAGGGAGAAACAAAGAGATTTTGAAGTTCATACTTTGTTATCGATGACGAACAACGTATACCGTGTGTATACCTTATTTAGAATAAGAGGTTAAGAATGCTCACAAATCTTAGGTTTTGTACACATGCCATATTACTCAATATATTATTTGTTTCTTCCAGTCTTGCTCTAGATTGGAGCGGAATGAATTGGCTTATTTCGGATGGTTGGAAAAACGAAGGAAGTGAATTCGATTGCGTATGGCAATCTCAAAATGTTTGGATGGAATCTAATTTACTTATTATGCATGCTAAATCAGAGCCATATGGGAAAAGTTGTTCGGAAATTCGGACCTACCAATATGTTCGCCGTGGACGTTATGAAGTTGAAATGCAGGCCGGTGCCGTACCGGGAACCATTAGTTCATTTTTTACCTATACCGGTGAGGCTGGTTCAGCAAGCCACTATGAAGTTGATATTGAATTGATGGGAGGAACGAATTTATTACATACTAATATATGGATACAAGGACAACAGTTCCCTGTAGATATCGATTTAGGACAATATGGAATGTCTATCTGGAGTATGGAGAAATATGCTTTTTCCATCGATGAATATGGTGTGACATGGGAAGTGTTTAGCCGATATCATAATCGTTGGGTTCAGGTAAGACGAACCAATAAAAGGGTAACCAGTTATATGCAGTTATTTATTAATAATTGGATAAGTGCTAACCCTCATTTTCCACCGAGTCATTATAATGGCTACCCTGCTTATGCTAAATATCGAATGGTTAGATTTTTTCCTTATGAATAAGATTTTTAAAAGGTTATTAAAACAATGAGAGTATTAAATTATTATGAAACGAATAACTAAAAAATATATTGTTATCCCTTTGCTACCGATAATAATCGCAGGGTGTAATTTTGATAAATCGATAAAGCAACTTGATGTTCAACAAAGCGATGAATCAAAACTGTTTGGTGTGAGCGCAATAACGGGTATTTCTCCTTGGATTCAATCTGAGAGTGATAATTGGAATGTTACTCAGGTTAGCCAGACCCCAGCGAGCATGACCGGTATGCATGCTATATTGATCAATAATAATGGTCAGAATGATACGGCAGATATTCAGATCACTGGCACACAAAGTCGCATATTCATGTTGAAATCTGAGTCAACCATGAACCTGAAGCGGTATCAGGCTGGGTATATAGAGTTTAAGATTCGCTCTAAAAGCGCGGTGCCTTCATCGATGACGGTCTCAATTGATAATGAATGGCCAAACCGAAGCAGTTTAGTATTGAATGGTGTGTTATCGGGTGGGGGAAGTTGGGAAACACTGACTGTACCCATTCAGTGCTTGCAACCTTTTGATGGAGCGATTGCTATTAATTTAAGCCAAGTGGGGAACCCTTTCCATCTTGATATTAAAGAAACCTTTGACTACGAAATTACCGATATTATGTATCGGTTAACGACAGAGCGAGAAACGGTCGTTAATCCTGATAGTTGTGAGGTAGGAGCAGGGAGCGGTGTGAATCAAGCGCCTCCTTTAGAGAGTAGACACCTAGCATTATATTACTCGGGTGATAGCACTCAGGCACAAGATTATACGTCATCTTACCCCATTAATTTTTTTGGCTTTGATGTAGAAGAAGAGAATCAAGTGGTGAATGTATTTGCTTCTGATAATGGAGGCGTTTTCCTTGGAAGTGAGGATTCTGATAAGGATTTCTCAGAATATAAAGAAGATTTCATGACTCTAGATTTAAAAGTAAAAAATTATGGGGAGACGAATGGTATTCAAGTGCGCATGGACGGAGAAAGTGAAGATTTTGGCCTGTTTTTCACGGTAGATAATAATATATTGCCATCGGATAATGAGTGGTATCGCTGTCAGTTTCCGATATCACTATTAATCCCTGAAGATAATTTAAATTTAGTGAAAAAGTCATTATATCTATCTGGCCCATGGGATAGTATGAATGAATTAGAATTTTCATTCACGAATGTAGCTATAAAAGATGAGGAAGAAAATTATAATTCGGCATCTCCTTGTATTAAGTTGTAAATATTAATTATCCTTACAGGAAGTAATAAAAAATAAAGACAATTAGCTTTAAGCTTATAAAGCTAGTCGATGCTGCCTGTTTATTATACTGGTATTGCTTTATATATATAAAGTACACCTTGATATAAAATAACTTTCCAATAATAGGGACAAAAAATGAAAGCGATAAAATTAATTCCTGCCTGTATTGCTATGAGTGCTCCTTTTTTATCAACTACCACACTTGCTGCAAATATAGAAGGGTTCAATTTTACAGGGTATGCTCGCTATGGTGCAGCATTTCAAAGCAGTGATGAAAAAAATGTGAGTACAGCGGGTGCATTAAATGGTAATGCGACAGGACGTTTAGGTAATGAAAATAATGGGGGAGAGTTCAGTTTTTCGAGAACCTTCACCAGTGATCAAGGCGCTACTTGGGAAGTGGTTGCTATGTTTGATCACTATTCGGATGAGTCTTGGGCAACCAATGGTGGAGTGAAACTCAAAAAAGCTTACGCCAGCGTGACGAATTTTCTTTCCTCTCAACCAGAAATGCGTGTCTGGGCTGGGCGTGACTTTCACCAACGGCCACAAACGGATCTGAATGATTATTTCTGGATGACTCATGATGGACAAGGTGGTGGTTTTTATAACCTTAATTTAGGGGGCATAAAACTGGATCTGAATGCCATTGCTCAAGTTGAAGGTGATATGGTTGGAGATAATGGGAAATATGCAATCACCTCTAAATTGCACGGAATAACCCTGTTTGATACAGCCAACCTCTCTTTATATGCCAACTATGGTTTTGCTTCTCATAAAGCGAAAGGACAGTCTTATTATGATACCGATGCTTACCAGCTAGCCGCTGAATTTTCAATGGGTGGGCATCAATTGCTATTCCGTTATGCAAATAACTCGAAAGACAGTGTTTTTGATTTATCTGAAGATCAAGAAGCGTGGTTAGTCAGTTTTAATGGAGCTAAGAATTTTTCTGATAAAGCAGGCATACAATATTTAGCTGCATATCAATTTTTAGATGTTGCTGACCATAATGATCGTGCTAACTATAGTATTATTATTCGACCAACCTATTCTTGGGATAATATCAACTCTACTTGGTTAGAAGGTGGCTACAGCCTTGTTGACTATAAAGATGTTGATGCAAAAAATAGTTCATGGAAAGTTACACTTTCTCAGAATATTGCTATTGGTTCTCAAATTTGGGCTCGACCAATGCTACGTTTTTATACCACCGTCGGTAGTGCAGACAACGAATATGTCGGCTTTGATTCATCAACCGGAGAAATGCAGTCTACTCGCTTAGATACTTTAACATTTGGAGCGATGTTTGAAGCTTGGTGGTAATCTTTACTATATAGATTAAGAACGATTTTTCTCTTTTGAATCGTTAAAGATAATAAACATCAACCTTATTTTTTTTGTTCAGAAGTGAGGTTGATTTTTTATTGATAATAATAAACCTTGATTTTTATTGTCAGTAATGTTGATAAAGGTAATCTTATGATTTTTAGTAAAGTTATTTCGCCTTGTGTGGTGATGCTGACTCTTATTTTAACTATGGGTTGTGGTTCTGGTGGTTCTGATACTAAGAAGGATATCATCAATTTAGATAGCCAATATTACAAGGATATCTATCACTGGAATATGAGTAAAGGACTTAGTTTTAGCTTACTTGGTCGTGGTATTAATATGGGGAATTTTCTTGAATCCCCGAATTATGAGGGAGAGTGGAATAATGGTCTTACTATTCAAGCTAGTGATTTTAAAAACATAAGCCAATCCGGTTTTGCTAGCGTAAGAATTCCTGTTCGCTGGAACGCTCATACTTTATTAACTGATCCTTACACGATTGAAGAGGCTTTCATGGCACGAGTTCAAGAAGTGGTTGATCAAGCGATTCAAGAAGGCTTAAAAGTCATTATCAACGCACATCACTTTGACGAATTATTTTACGATAATAAAAATTTTGAGTTTCACCGTTCACGTTTATTGGCATTTTGGGATCAAATATCTAAACGTTTTCCTCTTAATCAATATGATGAAGATCAACTGATTTTTGAATTTCTTAATGAGCCTCATGACAATGTGACAGTGATAGAATGGAATCATTTAATTGCAGAACTAACAGAACGTTTATGGATAATCAATGCAAATACTCAAAATAATATCTTAGGACAACGTAAAGTCATGATAGGTACTGCTGATTGGGGAGGGCCCTCTAAGTTACCTCAACTAGCTTTGCCGAGCAGCTCTAATGTGAAAAATACCATTATTACTGTGCATTTTTATGAACCATTTACATTTACCCATCAGGGTGCATCATGGGTTGATGGAGCTAAAGCATGGATTGGTACACGTTGGGTTGGTTCTGAACCCGATCAGCAAGTCTTATTTGATTATTTAGACTCGGTTGAGGCGTGGAATACTCAGATTGGTCACGGGTTTGAAATTAATATTGGTGAATTTGGTGTGTTTAGTCAACATTCTAAGCCTGAAGATCAACGAGCATGGACCGCTTTTATTGCAAGAGAAGCTGAAAAACGGGGGTTTAGCTGGCACTATTGGGAATACAGTTCCGGTTTTGGCGCTTATGATCCCGATTCAGAAAAATGGCGAACAGCATTACTTGAAGGACTTATACCTGAAAGTACAGACCACTAGAGTAAAGCGTTACCATCATCTGGCGTGATTGCCATTTAGTGTCATAGATTTTTGGTTGTTACAGGCAAGAAAAAAGACGTCCTGAGAGCTGGTGTAAGTTGAACTTATAGTTTAAGCTTTTGATTTTAAAGTTAAATCAATGGTTTGATTTTTAAAGTGGTTACTACTATGGTTCCTAAATCTGTTATGATAAGACGATCTTTGGCCATTTTAATCTGTATTGCTTAAAGTATATCGTCGAGAGTATCTGCAGGTTAAAGCTCAATGCTCAGTAGCTCGTTATCGATCAACTCCTTTAGCTTCGCCTTGATCTGGCTTTTAGACTGACTACCTGCAATTTGGCTCAGTTTGTCCCAGTCAGCTTCACTAAATGTTAGCGTTTTTTCTTCTTTGCTGGTTTTAGTATCTTTGCTTTTATTGAGCTCTCTTTCTTTTCTGCCAAATCTCTCAGTTAGTTTTGCTTCCAGTTTTGTAAATTGGTTTGGCTCTGTGGTAGCGCAAAGCACATCAAAGATACACAAAATGGTTTGCTTTTGCTTATCGGTGCTCTCTGTTACAGAGAGACCGAGCGCCGGGAACTCTTTGGTTAAGCTACGGTAATACCAGCTTATTAAATTGCTATTGCTTGTTTGAAAGACATTTTTATTCGTATTTATTTTATTAAAGACTGTAGTATGAAGTTGTTCTAAATCCTGAAGTAATTGGTATGTTTTCCTGCGCTCTTGTGAAGAGATTGATATGATTATGAACTCTAGAGTATTCACTATGTTGTTGTAAGCTGAGAGGCTTTTATTTGGGCATATTTTTGCTAAAGGCTTTAGATGGCGGGTTTGATTGCGAGAACTTCTGTAGTTTTTTAAATCTAAATCTAAATCTAAATCTATACCGGTACCTAAATCATGTTGACCTGATTCAAAAGAAATACTAGTTACAGGATAACGAAGATTCTCAGAACCATCTCTTACTAAGGCGCGAATCATTACAAGGAAAAAGTAAAGAGCTCTTGGCTGTTGATGTAACCAGCCAATATAATCATCGAGGTCACTCCTTATACTTTTCGATAGTGAAAAGATATTATCAATAAAATTCCCTAGTGCTTCTATTTCTTCTTCATTCAAATTGCCAGAATCTAAAATCTCTCTATCTATATCTAATGTTTCACTAATGTATTCTTTTAATAAGAATTCTAATTGAGGTTTGTTACGTTCATTTAAATCTTTTGTTTTTTCATTAGTTTTAGATCTTGTTTCGATGATGGTTATATATTTCTTTAGATCTTCTGTTGTCGAGTTTTTTATTAGTTCTCGGTAGCGATTGTGGACCATTTCTTACTCTCAGTGAAGTTTTTTGTTGGTATATAGTAGGAAATATATCATATTTAGGAGAGTTTTTTTACGCTATCAGGTTGGTTTTTGGTTGGTTTATTGTGGTTTTTTGGTGGGTTTTGCTGTTTTTTGTGACTTAAGTAGGGCTTAGCAGTTGTGTTGTAAAGTTGAGCTAAGAAAACTTAATCAAGAGAAATTGATATTATCTTAGTCTGATTGATTTTA
>NZ_WXWH01000078.1:0-6271 GCF_009904905.1 Vibrio sp. V30_P3S12P165
GTTGCCACGCAAATTCTACTGGGTTACTGCTAACTTTTCATGTAAGTTAAACGATATTTGGCAATGTTGTTCTTTGTAATGCTTTGAAATGGTTAGCAAAGTTACATAACAAAGCATTCAAGAGGGACAGTCAACGCTTGGCATTTTTGGTTTGGTTGAGCATTTGAGGTTACGGCTGGTTAGTTTGAGTTTAGTTGTTTGCGTTGCCTGCCCCTTAATGCGGCGTTATGTCACTTTAAGTAGTACGTCAGTAGGTAAAAGAATGAAATTAAAAAAACTAATAATTAACAATTTTCGTGGTATCGGATTTGCTGAAATTGACCTTGAGAACTTCACTACTCTTGTTGGGCCAAATAATATCGGTAAATCTACTATCCTCAATGCGATACACCTAGTGTTGGATAACAAAAAACCAAAATTAGAAGACTGGCCTTCTCAGCAAGCGTCAGAAGAAGTTATGGATATTATCTGTGAATTTGGTGACCTCGAAGATTGGGAAAAGAGAAAGTCGTCAATTTCAACTCTGTTACATGAAGACTGTTTAAAAGTAAAAATGTCAGCGTGGTGGAATACTGAACAAACCGATTATTCTTATGAATATGCGGTGTACTGCGTTGAAACGCAGTACCCTTGGTCAGATCTGAGCCATTCTAAGGCTAAAGTCGACGAAATATGCAAACCAATTTTAAAAAAACTAGGTATTACAAAAGCCGGTGAATACAACGAAAGACAAGCTGATTTGGTGGCTTACGTTGTCGAAAATTCACCTGAATTGATAGTATCGTCTGAAGATTGGCATGTTAAAAAGTTTGCCAATTCCTTACAGCAAGCAGTACCTCACGTGATGTATGTTCCAGCAAGTTTTAAAATAGAAGATGAGTTGAAGGCTACAAATAATAGTCCTTTCTCGTTCTTATTTACTAATAAGCTCTTTCCGAAAGTTAAAGGAGATGAAAGCTATTCAGCTTACATCGAAAAAGCTACGGAACTGCAAGATAAGTTAAAGGGAAAAGCTGAAGATGGTTCTGAAATTGAGGGGTTAGGGGATGCCCTCGGTGAGGTATCAAAAACACTTAACCAGATATTAGACTTTGACTCTAAGGTAAAACTCGCTGTTGGTGACATAGATGTTGAACCTTTGTTTATGAAAGCTGCTACTTTCTTAATTGATGATGAAATAGAAACAAGTTTGCAGTATCAAGGAAGTGGTGTGCAGAGAGCTTTAGCATTTGCAATGCTAGAAGCAAATGCAGAGGTTGAGTCATCTGTTCAAGGGGAGCAGAGAACAGTTGTGGTTCTATATGAAGAACCAGAGTTATATATTCACCCTCACTTAATGCGTAGACTTAAAAATACTCTGCAAACACGCTCAGAGTCACCTAAGTGGCAGGTTATCTGTTCAACACACTCACCTTTCTTGATTAATATTGCTGACAAACCCGAATCATTGAAACTCATAAAGAAAAATGCAGGAAATGCTCGTGCTGTACACCAAGTATCCTCGACCATTTTTGAAACTACTGACGATTACAACGAAAGAGATATATTGAGGGCTGCGTTAGACTTCCATCCAACTGTTTGTGAAAGCTTATTTGCAAAAAGAGTTGTGATTGTGGAAGGGGATACTGAGGTGGCAGTCTTTAGTATGATTTCCGAGCTTGCGGAGAAGCTAGGTGTTCAAGACAGTCTTGATAAGGACACTACAGTTATATCTGCGGGTGGCAAATGGACAATTACTGCCTTGGTAAAGGTATTGAATGCACTACAAATAGATTATCGTGTGATTCACGATACTGATCGTAAAAACCTTACTGATGCTGAGTTGTTAGAGAAAGCTGCAATTCATCCATTCAAGGCCAATGCAAAAATTGCTTCTGTCGCAAATGCGGATAGTGTTTTCTTAGTAGATGATACTTTTGAACATGTTTTATGGGATCAAGTTGAGGGTGAAAAAGCTAAATCAACTGATAAGCCATATAACTCTTGGAAACGTGTTCGAGATTATATTGATGGTAAAGTTGAACTAACGGCAAGGTGTGAAGCGACTTTAAAAGAGATTGTGACATTTGCATTTGCAAAACAGTGACATAACAAACGCTTCAAGAGGGATTCGTAAACGCGTGCCATTTTCGCTTCGCTTCAATTTTGGCACGCATTCACTCACCCCTTAAGCGGGCGTTATATGCCAGTAATCAGAAAGTCGATAGCTGCAATGATCTCATTTCTGAAAGTACTTAGCTCATTCACTGGCTCACGTAAAATCTTGGTCGGGACACTGGCCATTTGGTGAGTTAAAATTACAAAGTCACCTTGATCAATATGGATCACTGGGCATAAATGATTCGGCGCTTTTTTATCCAATAACTCAACGGGTGTTAGCGGAATAACTAATCGAGTATTCAGTGTATCAAGTAACTCACTTTGAACATCAACAAAGTAAGGGTATGCCGTTGAAGTGCTTTTATCGTTATTTTGGTATAGCGAAAATTGAGACATTAGAATACTCGGTAAGAATCGGAAAATAGACCGTGATTTTCAGTAAGTTCATTACAGGCATTAATAGCTTCTGCATTTTGCTCTAGCCATTCAGTTTTAAGGCGTTGTTTTACTTCTTTTTCAAGCGCCTTTTCCATTGTGGCTGAAAGATTAATATTAAGGCGCTTGGCCTCAGCGAGCAACTCACTGTTTAGAGTTAAATTTGTCGCCTTCTTTGGTGCTTGTGTGCTGTATGAGTTTCTCATGCTGCCTCCAGTGCGTATGTAAAGTGCGCATTAAGTATATGCGTGTAAAAGGCATATAACAAGCTGCTCAAGAGGGATTCGCAACGCGTAGCATTTTTGTTATGCATTTGGTTTAGTGTTTACAGTGCTATGCGGTGAGTTGGTAGTTGCGTTGCTCACCCCTTAGCAGGGCGTTAGCCGTTTTCATAATCATTAGCCAAAGTGTAAGTTGCAAAATGAGTAAAAAGGGTGTAATTTTTACTCATGACGAAATTCGAATTTGATGAAAATAAAAGCAGGTCAAATTTTGAGAAACATGGAATTGATTTCTATACAGCTCAAGGTTTGTGGAATGACTCTGATCTTATCGAGATCCCTGCAAACACAAGTGATGAACCTAGGTATTTGGTTATCGGCATGTTAAATGGTAAGCATTGGTCTGGCGTCATTACATACCGTGGACTAAATATTAGGATCATTTCAGTCAGACGTTCACGTAAAGCGGAGGTGAACTTATATGAAAGCGCATGAGTTTGATGCCAAGTTTGAAAGTGACGATGACATTTTAGGTGATCTAGATTTATCTAAAGTTAAGCGTCCAATGCAAAAGCAGAAACGGGTAAATGTTGATTTCCCCGCATGGATGTTAGATTCACTAGATCGTGAAGCTAACCGAGTAGGTGTTACACGACAGTCGATTATCAAGATTTGGCTAGCTGAAAGGCTTGAAAATGTAGCTCATCACCACACTTCAAACTAAACGGCTAACAAACGCTTCAAGAGGGACAGCCAACGCGTGGCATTTTTACTATGCGTTGGTTTTTGTGGTTACGGTGCTATGCGGAAAGTTGGTAGTAGCGTTGGCTGCCCCTTAAGCGGGCGTTATGCTTTATTGAGACTCAGCAAAATCAATATATAAATTTTAATGGGAAAACTTAGTCTGATTTAGACATTTTTGTATTCTAATTTATTGATATTATGAGTTTATTGTTCTTTTTGGTGGCGATTGAAAGTTGAACGATGCTTGTGTTTTGTCGGTCAACTCTGCTCTGATAAATTGTGTACGCAAAAGGTTCGATTGTCGCTGAAATGTCTCTTTCTTTGTTGTTGCTTGTCCATTGATTCCATCGGCTATTTCGCTTCAGCATGTTTGGGATCTCATGAACATCTTGCTTGCTGAAAGTGTTTGGTTAGCGCAAGTTTATCGGCGAATATGCGTTTTTGTCCGGCTCTGCTCTGATAAATTGCGTGCGTAAAAGGTTCGATTGTTGCTGAAAGGTCTCTTTCTTTGGTGTTGCTGGTTCATTGATTCCACAGGCTATTTCGCTTCAACTTATTTGGGATCTTATCGGCACCAATGATTGCTGAAAGTAGGCAAGTTTATCATTTTGAGTTAAAGTGCTCGTAACCAATAAATGTTGTAAAAGTTCAATATAATCAATAAGTAATAAAGCATAACAAACGCTTCAAGAGGGACTTCCAACGCGCGGCATTTTCATTATGCGTTGATTTTGGTGGTTATGGTGTTATGCGGAAACTTGGTAGTAGCGTTGTCAGCCCCTTAAGCGGGCGTTAGGCTCAAAGAGGTTAATATGACATCAACAGTTGGTCTTAAAGCAGTGGCAGTTTTAGAGGGGAGTAAAGGTTTACTCTCTCTTATCGTTGCAATTGGTTTGCATTTCCTTGTTGGTGATAACTTGCAAGAATTAGCTGAATCGATAGTAAAACATGCTCATTTAAATCCAGCGAGTCATTTGCCGAATATTTTTATAACAGCAATCAGTGATATTTCAAATATTAATATAAGTATCATTGCGTTAGGTGCATTAGCGTACTCATTAATTCGCTTTGTCGAGGCGTATGGTTTATGGAAATCATATGGCTGGACAAAATGGTTTGCTTTGTTGAGTGGAGCAGTTTATTTACCTTTCGAAGTGTATGGAATCATTGTTCGTCCAAGTATTTTAGGGGCAAATATTTTCGTTCTAAACATCATTGTTGTGGCTTACATGGCTAGAGTTGTGTTGTTAAAAAACGAGTTAAAACAATAGGCAAGTGATTTGAGCCTAACAAAGCATTTAAGAGGGACAGCCAACGCGTGGCATTTTTATTATGCGTTGGTTTTTGTGATTACAATGTTATGCGGAAAGTTGGTAGTAGCGTTGGCTGCCCCTTAATGCGGCGTTAGGGTAATTGTTGGAAGTCGTATGGATGTTGAAGTTCGAAAAATATCAGGCCACATGTATGGCCTTGGAAAATACCTATTGGCTCACGGCATAGAGCATGTGATTTTTACTGGCATGAGGAATCCATTTTGGTCATCGATGGGTGTCTTACATGTTGCTCAGGCTGCTGAGATTTTAATAAAGTCGGCAATTGCTCAAGAGCATCCGCTGTTAATCTTTACAGATTTGCCGAAACTATCTCAAAATACCGAAGAACGGCTTACGACTTCTCAGTTGATGGCAAAAGCGAAAACTGTTCAATATAGTAAGCTTCCGGATTTGTTATGGGCTGCTACTGGTTATGAAATCAAGTATCTCGATGTTTATAGAGAAATGGGTGAACAGCGAAACCTTATTCAGCATTTAGCTGTACCTGATGATGATTTCAATGATCTAGTATTCCGTTTTTGTATCCAAGTTATCGATCCTTTAATGGTGCATTTTTTTCACGAGCATTTCTTGGATAATTTGGATTTTGACGACCTCTACATCTATGAGGACAACCTTTTAAGTGACTCAATAGACGCTACGGGTTTGAAGTACGAGGGTAAATTACCCTAACAAACGCTTCAAGAGGGACTTCCAACGCGTGGCATTTTTATTATGCGTTGGTTTTTGTGGTTACGGTGTTATGCGGAAACTTGGTAGTAGCGTTGTCAGCCCCTTAAGCGGGCGTTATGGCGCAATTTTGACTTTAGTTTTTTGGGAGGTTTCTTGCAGGAGTTTTTGGCTTATTTAGGTGGAGCATCAGTCATTGTTGGTTTTCTTTCATTGTTTTTTCGGCAAACGATCGAAAGAGTTCTGTCAGAGTACATTTCATCAAAAGCAAAGAGACGCAATTACGTTTTTGAGCAAATTCACGCCAGAAAGATTGAATCAATTTCAAAGCTATATGAAGCGTCAGTTCAAGCTTCTGATGCTACATCATATGTAGTAAGGATGCAGGGTGAGCTAGAAAAGGAAAGGGTGTTGAGCTTGGAATTAGACGTTAAGAAGTTTGCCGAACAATACAGACTTGCTAAGCTTTGGCTCTCTGATGATATTTGCAATCTTGTAGACCAACTTCTTGACCAGCATTCAGCCTTTTATCAAGTTGTTAGAGGTTATCAGCTCAAGCAAAGTGGTTTAGGTAAAACACTCGATTCTAAGATGCTTGATCTATGGATTCGTGCGGATAAAGAACTTCCCTTGATCCAGTCGAAATTATGTGAGGCTTTCAAAGCGGAGTTGGCTAAGATTTCGCCATAACAAACGCTTCAAGAGGGACTTCCAACGCGTGGCATTTTTATTGTGCGTTGATTTCGGTGGTTACGGTGTTATGCGGAA
>NZ_WXWH01000039.1:0-6165 GCF_009904905.1 Vibrio sp. V30_P3S12P165
TTTTGCTCGTTGCGCGTAAGAGGGCATCTGATGCTGCTGCAAATGATGTTTTACGGTATTACGAGAAATGCCTAATTGACGGGCAATGTTACGAATGCTTTGGCCTTGTGCAAAGCGAACATGAATATCCACAAATGTCTCCTTGGTTAACATAAATCACCCGTATAAAAAATAAACGGATGATACCAAGTGGATCAGTTTTCGATGATCGTTAGTGGATCAGTTTTGCATGATCGGTGACAACGGTGACGCTATCGAACCCATGACTAAAACAAACCGTACAAGTTGTAAAGAACCTCATGCTTTTCTGAACGGGCAGGTTACTCCAGAAGAATTAGTAGCCCGATTAGATTCAGTATCGATTTCAAATGGGTTTGCGAACAGGTTTGCAATATTCTCTGGTACTCAACCTGAACCCAAGCCTATACCGAAAGTAATTGATCAAGAGCTGTTGCAAGAACATGCAAAAAAAATCAATAAGATTATAACTTGGTGTCATCGAGAACCAAAAACTGTCACGATGAGTGAATGCTATAAAGAACTTTGGAATGAAAAGTACGTTGAATTGAAGCAACTAGGCTCCAATGGGTCTATTGAGCAGTCTCTCATGGCAAGAGCACCGCATTATGCAAGTATGTATGCAATGTTATTTGCAGCTATTGATATGACTACTATTGTAACCGCAAAGCATTTAACTGCTTCCTTAGCATGGATAGATTATTGGCATGAATCTGTAAGATATGTTTTTGGTACTGAAGGAGCGGCTTACAAAGCAGAACAACAAAACCTTCAAGCTCTAGAAGTTCTAAAAAAGATTAAAGAATTGATAGCCAATAACAATGGACAACCAATAACTCGAACTCCATTGCAGCAATCTCTTGGGAAAAAATATACGTCTAAACAGCTTAGCGACTTGTTGAAGTTCCTACAAGAATTACCAAAGGCACCAATTGTGGTAACCAAACATCAACATAACAAGCAGCTAATATCCCTAACGTAATTATCTAAACAGCTTAAACTACCAAAACTAGTCTAGATTAGGTAGTTTAAGCTGTTTGATTTGCTGAATGTCTGGCTCAATTACTTTTTAGTTGTTTTAACCTGTTCGATTGCTGACCGAGGAGTTAATGGAGCATTTTGGGATACATATTCCCACTCTATCCTCAATACCTTCAACTTCGCATCAATATCGCTGAAACTAAGTTTATCTGTTGTTCTACTCAACTTTTCCAATTGCCTACGTAATTTCCCGTAAGAGCTTGCTGCAGCTCGATGCTGTTCTGCCTTTTCAGCAAATCGCCCGAACGATACAACACCAGATAGCGCAGCAGCTATTATACTCATAACAATGAGAAACATTTTCGCCTTTCCCTCTGTCTCAAGAAAAAGCATAGCTGTTACGATAGTTGAACTAATAATCAAAGCGTATCCAGAGATATCAGCTCTTTTGTATAATGCTTCAGAAGTAATATAATGACCAACCTGAGCATCATGTAATCGCTGTAACCAATCAATAATCAAAGACTTATCAATCTTCAATTCCTGTTCTACACCTACTAGATGCACGCTGTCATTAGACATAGTATTGTTCACCTTTAAACCCGAGCACAGAGGTAAGAGCTTTTAATATTGTGGTGTAGATACGAACCAAGTGATGGCGCTCCCATCAGTTCGTCATAAACATATTCAGGAACATCATAATATTGATAAATTCCACTATTAAACTCCACCTCTAGTGTCATTGTATCTATATCATACCCAACAGAAACTAAGTTACTTGATGATACTGGTACTCTTTCCATTATTAACTATCTCCATATCAACTATTTTTTGGGGTTTTGAGTTCGCCAGCTCTGAACCAACTTGTCAAAACTCATTGAACTCCATTTTTTTGACCAATTTTCAGCCACGTTAGGATCACTACTATTTGGATATTGGTCAGCCCTAGGTAACCTAAACTTAAACCTCATTGGCAGTCTTGCAGCTTCACCTGTAACAATTGCTTCACCCGTTCTTAGGACTGGTAATGAATCAATAATTCCAGAAAGGCCATCAGACATAGCTGCTTTTACTCTAGAACGATCCGTTGCATTACTTATTCTTAATGAAAACAAGGTGCCACATTGAGATAAAATAGTCTCATCTATTTCGGAAGGTCGTTGGCTTACTAACATAGAGCCAACACCAAACTTTCTTCCCTCTTTGGCAATTCTTCTTACCATTTTCTTCGTCAGTCCGTTAGATTCATTAGATAAGTACCTATGAGCTTCCTCCATCACTAGTAGCAAAGGATATGATTTCATACCCTCAAGATGATTGCGTCCCCACAGTGCACTTTCAAATAATATATCCAGTAAAGAACCTAGCAGAAGATCCAACCTTTCGGATGGAAGTAATGATAAATCAAGAATTGTTATTGGCTTATTATGGCCAAGCCATTGATACAAAAGATCCGAGATATCTTTATCAATAACATAGTCTTCAGAAACACACCATTTATCAGGTGCAAGAAAAAATTCGTATTGACTATCAAGCAACCTTGCTCTCATCAGCTCTAATTGTTTATTCCAAACGTTCATCCCCCCTTTAAATGGAGGTTTACTTCCTGAGCCTGCCGATTTAAATTTTGGTGGAATTAAATTTTGATATTCGCCTTTTTCACCATCTCGATATGCTGGTGTAACTTTCTCACTTTCTTCCCATGTCACTCTGTCTTCAAAACATAGTTCAAACCATATTTTTCTTAGATTGAATGGCAATGGTGTATATTGTGTTACCTTATTTTTATCGAGTCCTAATTGTTTATTATTCTCTACAAAATTTTGTTTTTCAGTAATAATAAGTTCAATAAATTTATTTTTAAGTGTTTCATTATGACCACATAAAAACTCAATAAGACGTTCAGGATCAACACTCCAATATGGGATTATCAAGGCATTTTCACCATTGGAAGGCATAACGGAGAATACCTCAGACACATCTTCTAAAGCTGTAGAATATTCACCATGAAGGTCAAATAAAATGATCCGTGCTGATGGCGTTTGCAATCCTCCTTCATCTGTATTAACAATAGCCCTTAGTAAGCTTGAAACACTTGTTGATTTACCAGAACCAGTAGAACCCAATACCGCTGAGTGACGATTAACCAATTTATCTAGATCAATACTAACGTCAATGCTATCAGATGTGGAAAGCTTACCTATATTTACTTGTCCAACTTCATTATGACCATAAATGGTTTTCAAATCAGACTCTGTAACTAAGTGAACTTCATCATAAATAGCAGGATACTGGGATATACCTCGCTCAAAATCAGAGCCAACAGACTCTCCAATCAACTCTACCTTTACTACCCTACGTTCTGCCGATAGTTCATTTGAATCAATGTCGATGCTTGTATCATTAGTTTCTGATATGAGACCAAATAGATTGTTGTATCCTTGAGGGATTCGTACAAAACTACCAACTTGCCCGATTCTGTGTGCTTTTCCCTCAATCATCAGAAGGCCAGACCTTACTCTAGGTGTCAGCTCTATAATCACGGAAGAACCTGATACAGAGACAACTTTGCCGAGATATGTTGGCTTACTATGACTGTTCATCAGGTTCATCCTGTTCTTGCACTTCTACAGAGATACTCTTCCCCCCTCCTGAGCCAGCTAAAAATCTAGTTAAAGCGACATAATCCCCCAAAATGAACTTGTCGTTAATCCAGTACTCATCCCTTATGACCCCCCAATTTTTACTAGGCATTTCACCTAGCTTCCATCGAGCTTTTACACCATTTATGATGGCACCATCACGACAGTAAATACTCAAATTTGGTCTTCTCAACCCAACTTCTACGGCATCGCTCTCTTCAGATAAGTCTTTAAACTGTAGCGCTATTACTGCCGAGGATTGATTCTCTGCTAAGCACTCATCGATTTTTGCTGTGATATGGGCGTCTGCAAAAGAAAATCCTGTTGTAATCAGTAAAGAATCTGGTTCCAGCAAAAATCGCTTCAATCTCTCAAACATCGATGAGAAGGGAGCCGCTTGTGTTTGGTCGTACTTAACATGTGACGGATAAACCATGCTGCCATCATCTTCTCCCTGAAGGCGGATTACTTCTCCTTTAGCATTACGAGACCAGTTTATTGAACCATGCAACTTCCAAAGCCTAATCCAGCGAGGTGGTAAATCATTACTAGAAATAGATGACGGATCAAAGAACGCACTTTTAGAGCCAGAAAAGCCATCAAAGTATGGTGTACGAGACCTCTCCATAGCTTCTTCAAGCAATAAATCGTAGTTAGTGGTGAATAACTCTACGGCATAATCTCTATTTATACCATTTACCCATGAAATCAGGTGGCCATATGGATTATCTCCTTCAGGTAACTCTTTGCTTACCACATCTTTAATGATTTCGCAGATACTAACTGATAGCTCCTCAAAACCAGTTCCATTTAAACCATGGATTTTTGTATCACCGATTACACCAGACAAAACGCGCACTCGTGATAGTATTAATTCTATATTTTTACTGCCCAAGTCTTCAGCGAGAGAAAGAAATGCTAATTTTGCGTCCCCCTCTAATCTCTGTTCAACGATATTAGTCAAACCTTTAATATCTGGGATTAATGATTTCCAGTTACCTGCATCTCCAACATTGATACTAACAGGTGCACCAGCGCCAACTAAGATCCCAATTTTCTTACGACTATGAGTAATTAGATGACGAAAGTCATACATATACTGGTCAGGGTTATGTACTGTTTCTGTCAAAACAAGATTCCATTTGCAAAGAGTTAGATATGCAAATGATGCCACACTAATTTAGCACCAACATTGATCGAGCACTAAAAGTTGTACTATTCAATGAGGTCGACTCAGATTTAGCACCTTAACGGGACATAGTTAGGTGGGGAAATAAGGTGGACTTCCTTTAGCTCTTCACACGAACGCGAGTACAGTTTTCCTAAGGAGCTACCACACGCGCAAGCTTATTGTAGATACCTGTAGCCTCCTTCCAATGAACGTCTGTAACGTTCCAAATCATATACAAACATAAGAATGAAACACAAAAAGTGCCTTAGATTAGGCACTTATGATGTAAAAAATATAGCTAGATAGAGTAATTTGGCGCTGCATCAATAACATACTTTGCTAGTAACTCAAGGATATCATTTACCTGCTGTTCACGTTCTTGTCTAAGCTGCTTGAACGTCGACATATTCAGCTCAAGCGGCTGTTCGCTATCAATGACCGCTTCTAGATTAAATGCATCTTCAGCATGCTTAACGATTTTCTTTATCCAACGCAATTTAGGTATGTAAGACTCATCATGTACGTTTAGAAAGCCTGCTTTATCTGCCTTTTGTATGACTTGGTCTTCAAGCGAGGTAGATTCAAACTGTTCAAGTTCAATGATGTAGCCGATAAGGTCGGAAGATGGGATTGGATTGTCCATAGTGTTTTCTTATAAGCATAAGAACTATTTTAGGCTGCTGCAAATTTACAGTTATTTTTCAAAAGAAGGGGGAGTTAAGAGGGGTATCCACTCTTGCCAGCGGACAATGCGAAGCGTTGTCCTATCTGGAAAAAACCTCAGATAACAAGTGTTTGCATTCAGTTATTTGCAATAACGGAAAAGAGTTTTTAAGCTTAAATTAAACAAACCATTATGCTTAAAAACTGGACAGTTACCACTCAAGCAGTACGTCTTGCATCAGACGGTGTCATGATGCGCGAGCGCTACCTACTCAATAAAAAACATGCAAACCACAAGCACACCGAAACTCTTATATCTATTTTTGGTTGCTCAGAAACCTCCAATCGAATCGCTATCGCTGGCGAAAAATTCAGACTCAACCAACACCTTTATAGTCGCAGAGGGGGTCGCCCGTTATCGAGCTACGCTATGGAGTATTGCCTTACGTTACCAAAAGGTTACCGTCCGTCTAAGGAGCAATGGCAGTCAATCGTAAAAGATTGTGGTTTAGCTCTAGCTGTCACCGATCATGCAAAACTGATCCACTAACGATCATCGAAAACTGATCCACTTGGTATCATCCGTTTATTTTTTATACGGGTGATTTATGTTAACCAAGGAGACATTTGTGGATATTCATGTTCGCTTTGCGCAAGGCCAAAGCATTCGTAACATTGCCCGTCAATTAG
>NZ_WXWH01000079.1:0-6153 GCF_009904905.1 Vibrio sp. V30_P3S12P165
TTGGAGTTTGGTATTCTACGTGTGAAGTAGAAATGGTAATACCGCGCTCACGCTCTTCTGGAGCATTGTCGATTGACGCAAAGTCTTTCGCTTCACCGCCATATACTTTTGAAAGTACAGTACAGATAGCTGCGGTTAGAGTGGTTTTACCGTGGTCAACGTGGCCGATAGTACCAACGTTTACGTGCGGTTTCGTACGTTCAAATTTTGCTTTAGACATGGGTTGTCCCTCTAGGTACGGATTTAGGTGGCTCTTATTGATGACCACGCAACCAAAAATTCAATAATAAAGTATATATCAAAAGGAAATGTTTGCTTAGAGCTGGTGCTGATAGGCAGACTCGAACTGCCGACCTCATCCTTACCAAGGATGCGCTCTACCACCTGAGCTATATCAGCACTCTAAAATGAGTGGAGCGGGCAGCGGGAATCGAACCCGCATCATCAGCTTGGAAGGCTGAGGTAATAGCCATTATACGATGCCCGCAACACGTAACTCTGTGAGCTATTTCCTTAAGAATATGGTGGAGGGGGACGGATTCGAACCATCGAAGGCGGAGCCGGCAGATTTACAGTCTGCTCCCTTTAGCCACTCGGGAACCCCTCCAAAATTTATTTATCACTCTTCCGAAAAAGAATGGTGCCGACTACCGGAATCGAACTGGTGACCTACTGATTACAAGTCAGTTGCTCTACCTACTGAGCTAAGTCGGCATAAGTGGGGCGCATTCTATTGAATGATCTGCAACCTTGCAACCCTAATCTAGGAAAAAAATTAATTTTCACTCTATTTTTATTTATTCGCTGTTTTTTTAAACATTTTTTAGTTTAATCGCTAATTCTTCTGCGTTTCTCATTTGCAAGATGAGCTGCATATTGTATGTTCCCCACTCATTCTAATAATACGATTAAACATTTATGAGTCCGTATCTGTCTTTTGCTCGTCACCAGTGGGCTGAGCTACGTAACTCAGTGCCTATGACACTGTCTGAAAGTGATCTTCAAGAATTGCAAGGTATTAACGAAAGTTTAACGATGAAAGAGGCGGTAGAGATTTATCTTCCGCTAGCACGGTTATTAAATCTTTATGTAGCCGCTCGGCAAAGTCGCAATACGGTGCTCAACCAATTTCTCGGTAATGCAGAAAAAGCCCCTCCCTTTATTATTGGTATTGCTGGCAGTGTTGCGGTAGGGAAAAGCACAACAGCACGATTATTACGCGCGTTACTGTCTCGGTGGGAAAATCATCCCAAAGTCGAGCTGATTACTACCGATGGTTTTTTATATCCTAATAAAATTCTACATGAACGCAACATTATGCATAAAAAGGGCTTTCCTGAATCTTATGATATTCGTCGCTTGGTTGAATTTGTTTCGGAAGTCAAGGCTGGACAACCAAATGTGACCGCTCCGATCTATTCACATCTTACGTATGATATTACTGATGAATTGAAAGTTGTTGATCGTCCAGATGTACTGATCATAGAAGGATTAAATGTACTACAAAGTGGGATGGATTACCCTCACGACCCTCACCGTGTGTTTATCTCTGACTTTTTAGATTTTTCAATTTATGTAGATGCCGACGCTGAGATGATCGAAAAGTGGTACGTGGAACGTTTTATGAAGTTTCGTCATGGTGCATTTAAAAAACCAGGCTCTTATTTTAGCCACTATACCCAGCTGAGTGAAGCAGAGGCAATTGCTAAAGCAAAGTATATTTGGCAATCGATTAACGGTAAAAATTTACAAAAAAATATATTACCAACCAAAGAACGAGCCCAGCTTATCTTAAGAAAGGGGTTACATCATAGTGTAGAGAATGTGTTACTACGCAAATAACGCCGATTTACCTAATAGCCTAGTTTGGATAGCCTAGTTTGGAAAGTCCGGTTCATTTTTGCGCAGCGAAATTTCTCCGCCGATATAACTTTGTATCCCTTGCTTCGTTTCTAATAGCACGCCGCCATGCGAGTCAATACCTCGTTCTATTCCAACAATTTCTTGAGGCCCGATAATGAGACGAACTTGGCGATCAATGAAATTATCTAACCGATTCCAGCGTTCTACAAAATTTTGCATTCCTGTATATTGATATTGTTGGAGTGCTTCATTAAGCGCTTTAATCAATTGTATCGCTAATTGATTACGATCAATCCGCTTTTGTTTACTTACTTGTGCAAGACTTGTCCATGGTTGATCAATTTCATTTTCTTTCTCTTGCATAGCAATGTTCATACCGATTCCAATGACAAGGTTCGCTGCTCCGCCAGCCTGTCCAGTCATCTCAACTAAAATTCCTGCAAGTTTTCTATCTTTAAAATAAAGATCATTTGGCCACTTTAGCTTAACACCTGAAAAACCCATTTGTTCAAGCGCTTCCACCACAGCCACTCCAACGACTAAACTCAATCCCACCGCAGCGGCCATACCAGCATCTAACCGCCAGTACATTGAGAAATAAAGGTTCGCCCCAAAAGGAGAGACCCACTGGCGGCCTCTTCGTCCTCGCCCGCTTTGCTGATATTCAGCAAGACAAACCGAACCAGAGTTTAATTGACCTATGCGATCCAATAAATACTGGTTAGTGGAATCAATAATAGGACAAAGCTCAACCGTATTCTCCACTTCAGATTGAATAACCTTTTGATTTAATAAGGTTAGAGGTTCCGCCAACTGGTAACCTTTACCTTGCACGCGGAAGATATCGACCCCCCACTCTTGAATGCCTTGAATATGTTTACTGATCGCGGCTCGAGACATACCCAACTGTTCGCCCAATGATTGCCCCGAATGAAATGCGCCATCTGCTAGTCGATCTAATAAGCTTAACTTTATACTGTATTCTCTCATTTATTATTTCCCGACCATGCGCTCAGTTTAACTTCTTCTCTCGCCCCCATGAAGCGGACTTCATGCTCTAAGTCAATGCCAAACTTTTCAAAAACATCATGGCAAACTTTAGTCGCTAACTGAATGACATCATCTGATGTCGCATTCGCAATATTGACAATAACCAAAGCCTGTTTAGTGTGCACTTGAGCACCACCGACTCTGCTTCCTTTCAAACCAGCTTGATCAATAAGCCACCCTGCAGCGACCTTCATTCCATCATTGGTTGGATGAGCGACCATCTCTGGGAATTGGCGCTTTAACTGATGATAGCGCTCCAAGCTAATAATCGGATTCTTAAAAAAACTACCCGCATTACCACTTTCTCTCGGATCGGGGAGTTTTTCTTTTCTGACCTGACATACGAGACGGTAAATATCATCGGCAGAACAATCGGCAGGTAAGCTTTTTAAAGGGCCATAAGAAAGATTCGGAGTCCATAACTTAGACAGCATTAAACCTACCGCGATAATAATCGCTTTATTACTGAGTGCGTGTTTAAAAATAGAGTCTCGATAGCCGAATTGACATTCTGAACGGCTTAATCGCTTAATGCGAAAGGTTTTGAGACATAAGTAGTCCACATACTGGCAGACATCTTTAAATTCGACACCATAGGCACCAATATTTTGAATTGGTGCCGAGCCTGCGCAACCAGGTATCAATGCTAAGTTTTCCAATCCAGCAATCCGATGCGCAATACACCAGTCAACCAACGCTGGCCAATCCTCACCACCAGCGATATGTAAAAAATGATGATGCATATCTTCTGTATGATCAATTCCAGATAAACGATTGATAATTACTAACCCTTGATAGGGCTCGGTAAAGAGCACATTACTCCCTTTGCCCAGAACTAATTTAGGTTCTTTTTTTAACTCATCATTTTGATAGATACGTATGATTTCATCGACCGAGTTAACAATAGCTAACCATTTACATGATTCTTGGATATTAAAGGTATGGTAGGCTTGGAGATTTGCGCTATGATGTAATTGCATGACATTCTTTAAATAAATTAACCTAAGTTCATTCTACAATAGATACTCTATGAAGCCAGATACAAATGCTTACTCTACAGTTTGAACAGATAGAAACCGTGAAGTTACCGTTAATCAAACGTTTCTACAAACTGCACTACTCAACCGCTAAACCCAAAAGCGACGAATTAACTATCGCTGCTTATCAACAAGGAGAGATAAAGGCAGTCGTGCGGTTTCGCTCTATTGCACAGTACCGATTATTAACCGGTATGGCGGTGGCAAGCGATCTAAGAGGGCAAGGCATCGGTCAGCAATTATTAATCTATTGTCAACAAAACATTATGAAACATTTAGACTATTGTTTTGCATACCCGCATCTGACATCCTTTTATAATAAAGGCAATTTTTATGCTCTAAAACCAGAGCAACTACCAACAGAATTGCAAGCCCTGTTACAACGATATCAGTCAAACGGAAAAAATCTCATTCCAATGCAGTATATTTAATGATTTATGTTAAAAAACAGCCTCTTTTCTAGCCTTTAATTATACTATTTTGGTAAGATTCTCAGCTCGCAATTTTGTACATACGTAAGGTAAAGCATCACTATGATGGCTCGTAGAAATACATTCGAACAACTGCCCGCTATTGCACAAGACCCCAGCAAGTTTCGTGTATTGTTTTCAGCGAAAGAGTTCAGAACCCATCTTATTGACTCCATTCGTCAAGCTAGCAAACGTATCTATATTGTTGCGTTATATCTCGAAGATGATGAAGCCGGAAGAGAAATACTCACCGAGCTTTACCAAGCCAAACAACGTAATCCGGGGTTAGATATTATTATTTGTGTCGACTGGCATAGAGCTCAGAGAGGCCTAATTGGTGCACAAAATTCAACCGGAAACGCTGCTCTTTATTGCTCCTTACAAAAACAATATAGCCATTGTATTCCGGTTTATGGTATCCCTGTCCGAGGAAAAGAAGTTTTTGGTGTCTTACACCTAAAAGGCTTTATTATTGATGATCAAGTCATCTATAGTGGAGCGAGTATCAATAATGTTTATTTACATTATCATTCACGTTATCGCTTTGACCGCTACCATACGCTAGAAAATAAAACGCTTGCCGATAGTATGGTGACCTTTATTCAGCGAGAAATGCTTGAGCACCCAGCGGTTAACGATCTAGCCTGTGACAATAAACCCAAAACGAAAGATATAAAGTTTGATATTCGACAATTTCGAGCCGCACTAGCACTCACTAGCTACCCTTTTAAACCGGAAAAAGTAGCTTCAAATCAAGTTGCGGTAACACCACTGGTTGGTATAGGTAAACGTCGCAATCATCTCAATCAAACTATTGTAGATTTGATAGCCCAAGCAAACGAAGAAATTTTCATCTGTACACCTTATTTTAACTTTCCTAAGTCTGTGGCGAAAGAAGTAAAAAAAGCCCTTAAACGTGGTGTTAGTGTTCATTTGATTGTAGGCGATAAAACAGCCAATGATTTCTACATTCCACCGCAAGAGACATTCAAAACCATCGGTGGGCTTCCCTATTTATACGAGCTAAATCTACGTAGATTTGCCAAAATTAATGAAGCCAATATTGCTAGCCGAAAATTATCCATACATTTATGGAAAGATGCGGATAATAGCTTCCATCTGAAAGGAATTTGGGTTGATAAGCGCTATATGTTAATTACAGGGAATAATCTAAATCCTCGAGCGTGGAAACTCGATTTAGAAAACGCCATTCTAATTAAAGATGAAAACCAACATCTCACCGCAAAATTTGAACAAGAGATGGAAAATATTCTGCAGCATACACAGTTAGTTTGCACCTATAAACAAATAGAAAAACTAGACAATTATCCAGATACCGTACAGAAGTTGATAAGAAGAGTCACTCGAGTGAAAGCCGATAGAGTATTAAAGCAAATCCTTTAATACAATCTAAATAAATAGATGATCTAATTAACTCCATTCAATATCAGGATGGATTAACCATGGATAGCTTATACCCTTCCTACTTGAAGCTGCAGGTGCGTTGGCTACGTTCGTTGTAAGCGCCCCACGATCCCACGGGGCGTTTTAGTGTGAGAAGTTCCAAGGAAGAAGTGAGTTGATATCAGGCTCTGGCTTTGCCAGTTCCCTCATACATTTGACCATGTAATCGTAGAGTATCAGTCCGTTCGCTTTCGCCGTTTCGATGATGCTATACAGCAAAGCACTCGCATCAGCACCAAGCGGATTCGTCGAGAATAACCAATTTTTTC
>NZ_WXWH01000063.1:0-6139 GCF_009904905.1 Vibrio sp. V30_P3S12P165
GAAGCAATACCTCTCTCGCTCTGTGATGGCTCCAAGGTTATTGATCATTGATGAAATCGGTTACCTGCCGTTTGGGCGAGAAGAAGCCAACCTATTTTTTAATGTGATCGCTAAGCGCTATGAGTATGGCAGTATTATTTTGACCAGCAATTTATCGTTTGGCCAATGGCCTAGCGCATTTGCCGATGATGCGACATTAACGGCAGCGATGTTAGATCGACTGCTTCACCACTCGCATGTTTTGCAGTTAAGTGGTGATAGTTATCGATTGAAAGATAAACGACGCTCAGGAGCAATACCTGAGTAAAAGGGTGGATCAATTTTGATTGATCGTTTTTAAGCTAAAAGTGGATCAGTTTTCGGTGATCGTTGACAGCTACAGCGCTACCTAGGTAGGACTTAATGCTAAAGTGCCCGTCAATGCACAGTTCTAATTAACTATCAATATCTCTCGGATGAACAGTTACCTATTTTCGATTAGTTTAATTTCATTTTTACGATGCACGGATTACCTGCAGCCATATAATTTGCAGGAACATCCTTTGTAACTACGCTACCAGCGCCAATTACTGCTCCATCACCGATACTCACTCCAGGAAGAATAATACACCCATAACCGATCCAAACATCATTGCCAATTTTAACGGGCTCAGCCTCAAGTCTATCAAGTTCATCGGGATGACCTCGATTTGTGAGTGCATGACCGCTGCAATCCATAATCACGGTATTGGGGCCAAAAATCACATTGTTCCCTATTGAAACTTTTTCGTAAGCACAGATGGAGGTTCCTTGGAGTACACACCCTTTGCCAATCACGATTTTGCCAAAAGGTTTATCGTTAACTGAAACACTTGTCAACTTAGTGACACCAGAAGGGAAAGCAGGTAAGTGGGATGATTCAATGTAGCATCCTGAATCAATCGTGATCACCTCATTCACGTTTGGGAAACCTTCGAAGTCATTTGAGCCAACTTTGGTCAAAGTAATCGAGGGGCACCCAGAAAATGTTACCCAATTTTCAGAACCAAAGTATTTGCCATATTGTTCCATTAGTTCAACTTCAGATAAGTCGCAATGACTATCTGGGCAGAGTATTCTTTCAGAGCTATACATTTTTAGACTCCTGCTTAATATTATTAGGAATTTCCTTTACTACACCACCTTCCATTAATAAAACACGATCAGCTGACGCTATGGTTTCTGGGCGATGCGCAATCATCAAAATAGGTATATTAATTTCTTTAAACATTTGGCAAACAAACGACTCCGTATAGATGTCTAAGCTACTTGTCGCTTCATCTAACACCAGAAACTTAGGTTTTTTATATAAAGCTCGCGCAATGAGAATTCTTTGTTTTTGGCCTCCTGATAGACTCGCTCCCATTTCACCAATCAGAGTGTGATACCCCATATTTAGGCGCTCTATATCATCGTGAACACCCGCCCTACGAGCACACTCAATAAGCCACTCTTCATCCAAATCGCCAGCGAAGAACGTAATATTCTCGATAATCGAACCACTAAATAGTTGGTCCTCTTGCAATACTGCTCCAACTTGAGTTCTAAGTGATTTAGAGGCTATTGATTTACTACCAAAATAATGAATGCTACCCGATGTGACTGAATATATACCCAATAGAAGTTTAGAAATTGTTGATTTACCGCAACCTGATGCTCCGACTAAAGCAACAATCTCATTACTTCTAACACTAAAGCTTGCACCATTAAGAATAGGGGGCTGATCTTTTCCATAAGAGAAGTAAACGTTGTCAAACTCGATAACATTATCGCCCTGGTAGTTAGTTATAATAGGCAGCCCCACAGCATCAGGGACGCTATCCGTTTCTTTTTCAGTTAAGACAATATCCGCTAAACGCTCGTTATACACAGATAGCATCTTAAACTCGAAGTACTTGTTGATTAGTGAGCTAATGCTGGCAGAAAATCGACCTTGATACGAAAGGAAAGCCATGAGCATGCCAATTGTAAAAAGTCCATCAAGCACCAAATTTGCACCAAACCAGAGAACTGTCGCAGACACGAGGCTTACAAGGGTCACATTCATTATGTTGTATATCATTCCAAGCTTTTGCTCGTGTAACTGTGCGTTCCTTCGATTAATATTAAGGTTTCGCCAAGATGATTCTCGCCAAGGCAACGTCCCGTTAACTCTTAAGCTCAATACGCCACGAACTGTCTCTATAAAGTAGCTTTCTTCTTGAGTGCTAGCCTCCCAAGTATTTTCTTCTGCGCGTTTAAAAGCGCCAAACCATGCAAACCTGAGAGCGACATAACCGAGCGCAGCTGCAATTGCAATCAGTGACAATTGAGGGTTGTAGACCAACATAACTGACAGCGTACCTATAACTAAAACTAAATCGAGTAGAGCCTGAATTGCGCTAGTTGTTAACGTTTGTTGAATAACATCCACTGCGGAAAATTTAGCACTAATGCTCCCTATATCCCTTTTTTCAAACCAATCTATCGGTAAGCGAAACAAATGATGAAAAACATTAGCAGCCCACTGCATGTTAAAATTCACAGAAAGCTTGATTGTCGCCCATTGCTGAGCAAGACCGATAAGAGTTTGTGTGGCTGTTACCATCAGAATGGCTCCAATCACGAGTACAAGCAGATTTTTGTCATAACCAACCAACACCTCATCAATTACAATTTGATTAAAGATAGGTAGAGTAAGGGCTAATATTTCCAATACTAATGCAAACACAAAAATACGGCCTAACGCACCTTTAAGGCCAACGGTTTTACCAATCAGGGTTGATAGCCGAACCGCTTTACTTTCAACTTTTTTCTCAAAGTCGTGGGTTGGTGTTAACTCAAGTGCGATTCCTGTGAAATGTTTATTGACCTCATCATGATTCAGCGTCAGTGCACCATTGGCAGGGTCGTGAATTTCAATTTTCTTCCCGTTCACTTTCTTTAGTACGACAAAATGATTGAGGTTCCAATGCAAAATACAAGGTGTAGCTAATTGTTCCAATTCATGTAGATCTAAGCGCACCGCGCGGCCCGAAAGCTTGAGAAGCGAGCCACACTCAATCAGTCGTGCAAATGACATCCCGTGCTGGGTAATACCGCATTTTTCCCTTAGTAAACGTAGGTCGGTTTTGTAACCATGCCAATGGGCAACCATAGCAAGACAAGCAATACCACATTCCGCCTTTTCTGTTTGTCGAATTAAAGGGAGTTTCTTCCCCCATCCCCAATCTATCAGTCCTTCTGTATGCATAGTTACATTCGCCCTTTAATAGTATACAAAGGCTCTAACAACCACTCATAGACCTTACGCGTATCCAATTCAATATCTGCGGTCAATGTCATTCCTGGCACAAACATTTGCTCCTCCCCATAAACCGTAATAGTGGGTTTATCTAATCTGACTCTTACTTGGTACAAACCAACACCGCCATAAGTGCGCGAAAGCTGGCTTTGTATCAATGAGCTATTTGGTAACATCTCGGCAGAGACTGCAGATTTTGATATAGATGTGATAACGCCTTGCTGAACACCAAACTTTTCATAGGGAAACGCATCAAACCGCAAACGAACATCTTGACCTTCTTGAATAAAACCTATGCTGCGACTCGGTGCGTATAGCTCTACAACGACTGGATCTTCTCCCTCTGGAATAACTACAAGTAGAGGTTGGCCTTTATTGACAGAGTGGCCTTCCTTAACGAAAATTGATGCAACCACACCATTAATCGGTGAGACTACTTGGGTATCTGTTTGATAAAAGTATTCTATTTTGTTTTGAGCAATTTGTTGAAGCTGCCGATCTATTTCCTGTAAGGCAATGTCTAGCTCCAACTCGAGTGTTACTTTCGTTTCTTCCAGCTTAGCTTTTTCTCTAACTAAACGCTGTAAGCTAAGGCGCTGGGTTTGTACCTTAGCTTCTAGTGTTATTATCTCAAGCCTTTGCCTTTGAAGTTCAATAGAGGAGATGAACTGCTTATTGACTAACACTTGTTGTTTATCAACCAAACTTTGAGCAAGGCTTAACTCTTGTTCAGATAAATCAACGACCACTTTCAGTATGCCAGCCTCTTCTGACAATCGTATTAGGTCAACATCGATGACCTCTAGCTGATGTTGAAATTTTTCAACTTCTTTCTGTCGGCGTTCATTTAACAAAACGATTTGATTTTCAATAGAAGTGAGAATTCGTCTTTTTACGCCCAGGCCAAACTCATCATATCGCTCAGTTTGGATCTCATATAACGGTTCGCCAGCAAGCACTTTCTGACCTTCAATGACAAATACTTTTCCGGCATAG
Source organism: Vibrio sp. V30_P3S12P165 (assembly GCF_009904905.1). Taxonomy (NCBI): domain Bacteria; kingdom Pseudomonadati; phylum Pseudomonadota; class Gammaproteobacteria; order Vibrionales; family Vibrionaceae; genus Vibrio; species Vibrio sp. V30_P3S12P165. The sequence goes on from NZ_WXWH01000063.1 coordinate 4,298, forward strand.
CCTTCATCATTAGCTTGTACCTTGATAATACCGCCAGTCGGGCTCACCACACCATTTAGTGTGTCTCTGCGCGTATACTCTGCAAAAACAACAAAAAAAATGATCGTTACCAGAACAAATACTGAAGCCGCTACAAATACATTCTGATTTAGTGAAGCGTCAATTAAAATCGAACCTTGATTGTTTGACTTCTGCGCTTCAAAATACTCTGGTCGGTATAAATGCTTGGCTCTTGTTACCATAGGTGATCCTTTCCCTAAAAGTGAGGCTAAAGCTGAGTCACTGCTATTTTTTGCTGATTGCTTAAAACCAACTTTGTGTTCACTTTTTTGGCCGACAAGTCGACACCACACTGGCAAATTTTAGTTCTGCACTTTGTAGGATGTATGGGTAACTCAATGTTTTCATCATAAATGGAACCAATCGGGCCATCCTGCATACACCAAGAGCGATAAATATCACCGCTAAACGTGATAACTAAGCTATCAATCCCGGCATAGCAGTCCCAGCCAACAAAATTGGTTTGATCATTGGCAATGAGGTCGAAAGTCGACAGATTCTCAGTTGTACCATCGACATAATTAACTTCTAATTCCGCCATTGATGGTGGAAGCGTTTTAAGCCCCGGTCGACCAAGAAAATCTTTCATTATTTGTTCTTGTTCGGGCGTATACGAATACTTCTTAGTAATCCCACCATGGCCAAAGCCTTCAAAAAGTGGTTGTAGAGCAATAGAGCAACGAACTTCCTGTTTTAATCTGCTTGCAAACTCCAAACAGTCATCAAACCGCTCAGGAACCATCATGACATTGACGTGAAAACGGGTGTTTTGAGAAGCTTCAAGAACCTTAGAGACTCCAATAAAATGAGATTCACTTTTGATGTCTTCAATATGATAGCTAAGACTCACTCCAGATAAGTACTTGGTATTTTCTTCCCACCAAGAAATCCTTTTTGAGCCATTTGAAACGATACAGACTAAACCATCATTTTTATGGATATATCTAGCGAGATCACTAAAATATTTAAGTAGAGTTACTTCTCCACCACCAAACTCAAAATATGGTTTCAGCTGTAACTTATTTGAGCGTTCTACCATTTTCTCTATGAAATTAATTATAACCTCATACGATGGTGCTTTAATAGACCCACCATTTAAGTCCTCATGACAGTATTTGCATTTGTAGTTACAACTATTCATCAGTGCCCAGTTAATAGAAAGAAATATTTTATCAAGACTAACTTCAATTAAACCTTTCATAAACCACCTTATGACTAACTACTTCTTTACAATTGGACAACAAAAAACAGCCAACATATATATTAAAAATATGAAAGTAACTTTCACAAAAAAATTAACATTTAGATGGGCAACATAATACGAAGATACAGCAGAAATAAAAATAATCAATGAGTAAATATAGTTACTTACCTTCCAGGAAACTTTGCAGTGAGGACAATTTACCTTTTTCCAAGCAATCAATTTATATTTATCAAAAAAACTTATTTTCACTTTATGACAATTAGGACAATACATAAAACAACCTATAACAATATGTTTAAATAGGTATAGACAACTATACCATCAATACTAATTTATCTTCCGTAACCACCTCTTGAACCACCTGCTTGCATCATTCCACCACCAGTGTCTAGTCCATTACCTCCATAGGACTGATTTGTTCCAGTGCCGACGCCACTATTACTATAAGTACTTTGAATATTGCCAATAGCGTAAGCAACACCTAGAACAGGATGTAGACGAGACAAAGCATAACCAATACCGATACTTACCATTCCTGAAATCAAATTCGAACTGTTACCATCACCACCACCATCAAC
>NZ_WXWH01000012.1:0-6053 GCF_009904905.1 Vibrio sp. V30_P3S12P165
TAAAAATCAAGGTATGGCTTTCTGTTATCTTTAAGCATTTTGTTTTTTTTGTAATAAGCTTAAACGATAAAAAATAAGACATAATATTTGTATAGCTATTAATAATATAAAAAACTTAAACCCAGTCCCAATTAATGCAAAGATCACGAATGTTAAACCGATGAAGCTTAATAAAAAATCTTTGAATTGGATAAGTCTATTTTGGGTTGGGCGTCGGCTTAGCATAATGGGTAGAGAGATCACTGCAAATGCATAAGGAATTAACCCAGCTGCAACAGCAAGTAAAATAATACAATGGAATTGTTTTTCAAGATTGGGGGAGATAGTGAGCAGTAGCATTGCTGTCATGAGTAGCGCGGTGCACAGCAAACCTTTATAAGGTACATTATTTCGATTTGTTTCGGCAAAAAAACGTGGAAATAATCCAGCATCAGAAGCGGCTTTCGGAACTTCGGTTTGTAAAATTTGCCAACCAGGCATAGCTCCGAAGCAGGCAATAATAGCGAGTGCCGATATCAGTAAAGCAACTTGATTTCCCCATAAAATACGAGCGGTATCTGCAAATGGCGAACTTGATACAATAAGTTCAGCATGAGGCATTATACCCATGATGACATTACTTGAACTCACATAGCATAAGGCTGCCAAGCTTAAGCCTAAAATGGTTGCTAATGGGACATTGCGCGTTGGATTACTCACTTGATCGCTTGATACAGAGGCCGATTCAACGCCTAAAAATCCCCACAACGAGATAGAGGCTGCCGCCATGATGGCATGGATATCATTTTGTCCGGATACGTTATATATCATAGTATAGCGTTGTGGAGAAAAACCTCCCCAACCAAAAATTCCGATGCTCAATACGACAGCGAGCATACATAGTCCAGTAAAAATTTGTGCATATCCAACGACTTTTGCACCTTGTAAACCAAGCAGTACAAAAGCCCAAAGTATACTAATAGCGGTAATGGTAGCGTAAAGGGGAGTATGAAGAAGAGGAAAGAAAACCGATAAGTAACCAACACCAGCAATCAGTAGTGCGCAATTTCCTATCCAAGTTGCAATCCAATAAAAGAGAGATGATTGAAAGCCTATATAAGGGCCGAAAGTATGGTTAATGTTAGCAACAATTCCGCCTTTACAAGGGGAAAGCATACTAATTTTTGAAAACGTGAGTGCGAGTGCGAGTACTCCAAAAAAGGTTAGCGCCCATCCCCAGACTGAGATTGAACCGATCCCGGCCAGTGAACTAGGCAGCATGAACACTCCGCTGCCCATCATGTTTGAAGCTGTCATGAGTGTTAATGCACTCACTCCCATACGGCAGGTGGTTGATTTTGTTTTGTCCATATCATTTTATCTTTTCACATTTAATAACTCGGTTTGAAAATAAGTTGCATTCTGAAGCAAAACCATGAATGATTCAGAATTGTTGCCAGTCGGCCCCAAACCAAACTGGCAACAATGAGTTCACTGGCAGTGTTTTTCACTGCCTTTTTTTATGCTGCTTTATCTTGAGCGTCAGCAATTACATCATCGATGAGTGCATCAATTTTGCTTGTTTCAATGTGATGTGCGGTTGTGATGAGATGAGCCACACCACCGGAAGTGGCTAGGCAGTGTTTTTTCCATACCGCTTCTGAAGGGCAAGGGAATACAACGGTAATTGAGTTTGGATTGCGCCAAGCATCAATGCCTGCAGCTTGTAAGCGATCTACAGCATATTGTGCCATAGATAAACTTCTATCGATGCGACGTTTCCATTCAACAAACGAATGAGAACGAATGGCTTCCCACATCATTAGTGGAGTATGGCCGTTACGTGAGCCTGTAATTGTTTTATCGTGTGCTGAAATGTAATCAATTTCAACTGAAATACGATCAACATTTTCTTTTTTCGCCACTACAATACCGCATGGAATTGGTGAGCCAATCATTTTGTGTCCAGAAACACCGATAGAGTCAATACCATCAGCAAAGTTAAATGCTTGAGGATGATCAACGAATGGAAGAATCATACCGCTGAGTGCTGCATCAGCATGAATATAATATTCTTCGCGTGCTAGGCCCATATCTTTTAAACGTTGCTGAATTAACTCAATATTATCTACCGCGCCACGGACTGTTGTACCAATATTGGCGAAAATAATAGGGTGTTTTTCATTATCAGCCTGAATTTTACTCATCAGATCGTCGTAGTCAATTTCACCATTAGGCAATGATTCAACCACCTGAGATTTAATTCTTAGGAGTTTGACAATTTTAGCAACAGAATAATGGGTATCTTTTGAGTAATACAAAGTGCTATCTGGAAAAATTTCACGAGCTAGATAGCAACCGAACATGTTTCCTTCTGTACCGCCATTTGTAACATACCCCCAGCTTTTTTCAAAAGGAATTTTGAATAGATCTGCAAAATACTCCATTACTTCTTTTTCAAAATCAAAAGAGTTCAAAAGGTAGTTACAATACTCTGACCAGTCACCACAGTTATTAATTGAAAAACGCATAAAACGTTCTAAGCTCGTGTAATCAAAGTCGGCTGATTCTGGGTAGCCAATATTAAAATATTGGTTTTTAACACAGTATGCCCAGAACTCGTCTAAGCGATTTTGATCTTGTATAGATAAAGTCATAATATATTCTCTAAATTTATTGATTTTTTAATAAATGAATAAGGTTGCTTATTTCAAATAAAGAACCTTTTCTCCCTTATTACTTTTACCTGCAGCAACAAAACTAAACATTGGAATTGTTATCATCATCATCACAATGCCCCAGAAAATAGAATCACTGCCTGAGCCTAATAGGGCAAATATGCTATACACCATACCAAGCACAACCATCACGCTATAGAACATAAAGGTACGGCCTCTGTTTAGTTTCTTTGATACCATAATAATTGGCAGAGAAATAAGGGCATACATATAAGGAAGCAAAGAGGCAAAGACAGACATTAAAATAATAATTTCAAATTGCTTGGCTAAGTTAGGTGATGCGGTCATCATTAACACGATGCTCATGAGTACACCGGTGAAAATCAGGCTTTTCATCGGAACGTCGTTTTTATTTACATCGGCGAAGAATTGAGGGAATAGACCTTGAGCGGCACCGGCACGAGGCCCCTCTGATTGTAGAATTAACCAACCAGAAATAGAACCAAAGCAAGCAATAATACTTAATGCTGAAGCGATATTACCTGCAGTTTCACCGAACATGTAGCGTGCTGCGTCTGCAAATGGCGCGGCAGAGTGAATCAGCTCTTCATGAGGTACTAATCCCATGATGACTGAGCAGCTACCTACATAGCAAACAGAGGCAATCAGCAAACCATAAACCGTTGCTTTAGGAACTGTACGCTCAGGATCTTTTACCTGACCACTTGATACTACTGCGGATTCAACTCCCAGAAAGCCCCAAAGTGCGATAGATGCGGCAGCCATAATAGCGGAACTGTCACTTTTTCCTGTACCATTATAAACTTGGGTAAACATATGAGGATCAAACCAGAACCAGCCAATAACACCAACACCTAATACGACCAATAACATACAAGAAGCGGTAAAAGATTGAGCGCGACCTGCAACTCTAGCTCCGAAGCTAGCTAATAAAACAAATCCCCATAAAATAGCAATCGCGGCAATGCAACCAAAACTCGGATTTGTTAATTCAGGAAAGAAATAACTTAGATAACCAACCCCTGCCACTAACAGGGCAACGTTACCAACCCAAGCACTAATCCAATAGCATACTGTTGTTTGAAAACCAATAAATGGACCGAAGGCATCAGAAGCATAAGCAACGATTCCTCCATTACGAGGAGTTAATAAGCTTGTTTTTGCAAATACGAGAGCAATAGCAATGACTCCAATAATTGTAAACAACCAACCCCAAAGAGAAATATAACCGACACCCGCCAAATTCGTCGGTAGCATAAACACACCGGAACCCATCATATTTGATGCGGTTACCAATGTAAGAGCGACAACACCCATCTTATGGGCAGAGCTTGCACTTACAGTCTCCATATTTTTATTCCTGTTGAGTTAATTACATTGAATTGTCATAGGTATGACGTCAAAAGTATTCGTCGCTGATTCTAAAAGGGTGAAGTAATGAAAATTAGATCTTAATCAAGTTTTTCCAGATATATATTTTTTACTTTACTTTTTGTGGTTAAAAAAAATACAATCCTATACATATTGACTCCGTCCCCTTTTTTTTGATGAAGAATAGTTAAATCATGAATTTTTGATATAAAAATTTAAGATTTATTATGTTGATATGTATTTGTGATTTATATATGTTTGGTTTGTTGATATGCCAATAAATTTACTTATTGTTTTGAATGTAAAGGTTAGGCTATGCCCAGAAAAGAACGTTTGTTTATTGAAAGTATTCCACAATTAATAAAACTTAAGGGCCATAATAAAGAACTTATTTTCCGTGATGAGGACGATTACAGAACTTTCCTTGGTTGTCTTGAACAGGCCATCAAACGTCATGTCATAAGGTTGCATGCTTATTGCTTGCTTGATAATGAATTGTTTTTGTTGTTAACACCAAGTACCAAAGAAAGCATTGGAAAACTGGTTCAACATATTGGTCGTCGGTATGTTTTTTATTACAATAAAAAATACCAAAGAACAGGTTCTTTATGGGAGGGGCGTTATAATAGTTGCTTAATTGAGCCTAGTAGTTACTTTTTAATCTGTCAGAAGTATGTTGAAAAGCTTGTGCAAAGTAAACTTAACATTCCACATTATCAATATCCTTGGTCTAGTTACTTACATCATGTAAGTAAAGAATTTCAAGAAATAATATCCGAACATCATGAATACACAATGTTAGGTAATACATTAGAAAGTAGACTTCATGAATATAACCGTTTTTTTCAAAGTCCAATCAATAGTATTACAATTGAAAAAATAGAAAAGTGCCTAAATCAAAACTGTATATTAGGGACTTTGGCTTATTGTAATAAAGTTGAAGAAAAGATGAATAGAAATGTTAGGCCTAGATGTTGTGGTAGACCGAGGAAAAAATATTATAATGTTATTAATGATTGGGTTTGGTTAGAAAGAAAAGCAAGAGCTAGTCTTAGTTCTTATGGATATCAAGAAATAAGATTTCCTATTTTAGAATCTGACACGCCAGCTATATCTGATTATCAATGCTCACTTACTAGCAAAAATATAAAATGTTTAGATAAAAATGTTTCATTAAGAAATGATGGAACATCAAGTTGTATTAAAACCATAGCTAAGTATAAAGAACTTCAATCTTATAGCCGATTATGGTATCAAGGGCCAATATTTAAAATATCAAAAGATAATGCATATGCTATAAAACAGAGCCATCAAATAGGAGTGGAATCGTTCGGGTTTAGCAATATTGATATATTGTTGGAGCAAATAATGCTTCAGAAAGACTTTTTCTCTTCATTAGGCGTGTTACCATTTGTTGAATTAAAAATCAACTACTTAGGTAGTAGTGCTGAGTTTTGTTTCTGGCGGATCCCCTCATAATTCGCCCAACCCGCAAGTATGGGTGAGGCGCTGATATTCCAACATCGCCCAGTGATATTGGGATTCTTTTATCCGATATCGTCGATGGCTTCGCACCTCTTTTCCTAGCCTTGGGATTGATAAAACACGTCGATGCTTGATGGTGTTGGCTTGGAAGTCATATTGCCATTTGGCTTGTATCGCGATTAAGCCATTCCACCACATTATGATTTCGGCCATCAATGCTATAAGCAACAAGATATCAATACGCTTAGTACAACGTGTCCGATTATGACGTAACGCTAATCCGTAAGCGGGGCTTTTCAAATCTCGGAACGACTCTTCAATTTGCATCCTTTTCGCGTACAAACGGGTGATTTTAACGCCATTAAGTACAGAGTTCGGGATGTTAGTGACCAGAAGCCAAGGCTCTTTTGCGCCTTTATGGAACACTTTTCCTGCCGAGTGTTTTTGGCAGGTTCGACTGTGTCGATGCGCTTTTCTGCGTTTAGGTTGACTCTTATATAAGTAAGCAAAACACTTAAG
>NZ_WXWH01000032.1:0-5934 GCF_009904905.1 Vibrio sp. V30_P3S12P165
CTCCTTTACTATCCATTACCTCTAATTTTTTATCTATCACCGAGTATGGATAAAGATATGAAAAATATAAATAATCGCTGGAATTCGCTAAGAAAAAGTGAAAAATTTGATCAAATATTTAATCAACACTATCCGACGACTATGCAACAACTACAAACAAACATATGGAAAGTCATTTACTTAAATAATCCATTTATTCCCAGTCAATATGCCGATTTTCGTTGTGATTTTTTAGCAGAGTATACGCCACATTCATAAACAATGTTAATAGCTAATTCTATACTCAAACGATTTGGATCAACAGATAGGCAGCAACCCAATCAGCATATAATTGGGGGATTGACTGGCTGCCGCTGTCGATAATAATTCGCTTAGGTAAACCTTCAATATAAATGTTCAAACTCGTTAATTTTTGGTTTTCCACGCAACAGTAAAAAGTTTAGAAACCGAGCTGTTGAAGTGGTAATAACTTGCTCTTCGTTAACATGGTATTTATCAAGTAGTGGTTTGACTAAATCTAAACGGGCAATCTCTTCACAAAAATGAGCATCAGATCCTGTACTAAAAAATACGCCGATAGCCTGACCGAGCTTAACAATCTGGTCACATCGTTGATCGCTACCTTTTCGGCTTTTCCCTGTCAACGAGGTATTATTGACTTCAATGGCCACATGGTAATTTTTAGCACAGTGCAGTACACGTTCCATATCGAATGGATAGTTAGGATTACCTAAATGTCCCAGAACATCGACTCGTCCACTCTTAATGATATTGATTAAAGCCTCTGTATGCAGCGCTTCATTTGCGGGTTCAAAGACCGGCTCATGGAAACTAGCAATGACCCAATCGAGATGTTGGTCTGATGAAAAAGGTAAATCAATCTCACCGGCAACATTTAAAATATTGGCCTCGACACCTCGTAAAATACCCACATCGTAAAGAAAGCGGGGCAAAATTCTTTGATTATTAAAATGCCAGTAGTGGGGGGCTCCCGGCATTTTAGGAGCATGATCCGTGGTACAAAGAAGTTTTAGCCCCTTATTCTTAGCAGTTAACGCATTTTCTAAAATGGTGCTGTAAGCATGCCCACTCGCAATCGTATGGGTGTGGCTATCAATAACGATATTCATATTTTATCCCCTAAAGTCATAAGGCTATTTAGTCGATTTCGAATGAACCCTTTTTATTTAAAAATAAAGTCAAATCAGCAGCAATCGAATGATTAAGTACTTTATCAATATTGATTGCATCTGAATGACGATAAAACGTTATTGCCTCTTCGAGAGATAAACCTCCACGAACTTTTCGATTAACCAATCGCTCTTGAAGATATTCTGCTTTTGTATCAATAAAGACGGTGAAATCGGCCAAACGGTAGAGTTCATTCCAAACAGGTTCATTTAATAATAGCCAATTACCTTCTACCACCACTACATTACGATTCACGGTAATAGCGTCATCAACTGGATCATGCAGATTTCGATCGTAATAAGGCCACTTAGGATCTTTAATTTTTAACTGTTTCAGCTTGCTGATCAGCTCGGTTAAATTAAATGTTTCGTAAGAACCTTTAATTGTCCGTAATAATATTTTTTCGCCATTGCGTTCAATCATATTATTATCCAGAATATCATTCGGATAGTGAAAACCATCTAGTGGCAGTACTTGCAGCGGTTCGACATCTTCATTGCTCTGTGAAAGGTGTTCCCAAAATGCCGCTAAGGTAGATTTACCGCTACCAGGAGGAGCACATAGGAAAATAACGATCCTTTCTTTTTTCTCATAATAAAGACGGGTAAATTTTTCGATCAGAGGCTGATGAACTCTCTTGACATCCACACGAGGGAAAGTCGCTTGTATTTCAAAACCACTGACATTTAAGTTTACTTTCATGTTAAGGCCTTACTGATTAATTTCCTCTTCGATTTTCTCGATCAACATTTCACACGATAATTTCAATACGGTTTTAATCAGAGATTCATATCTCATCTGTGAAAAGGACTCAAATGAAGAGAACTTTAACTGATTGATCGAGTCAAGATAGACGCTATCTTGTTGTGAAGAGAGCACTGCTTGATTCTTAATAAAGTCATAAATAATGTTATCGGAAAATTTAATCTTTTCGGGTTGAGAAAGTCCATACTCTAACATTTGTTCATACAAACCAATGTCAGCATAGGTTTGCAATGATATTTTACCCATAGCAAACATCAATTTAGAGATAACATCGGTGGTTTCCAGTGGCCCATCTTTTTTTAATAAAGGTTCCACTGCATACTCTTTCACTAAATCGTCTTGAACAAAGATATTCGGCAGTAACGTTTTTAGCTTGAGGTTGATGATTTTGTTAGAAATCTGAAGAAATGCAGTGGCACTTTCACACTCATCTAACTTCTCCAGTAATGCATCTACACGGGACAACGCTTTATCACCTCTTTATGATGTGGTAACCCAAAGGCTACCACATAAAATAATGATCATTAAATCGTTAAATTCACATCATAAAATTCTAATAACGCTTTCTCTGCTGATGCATTCCACACATAGTGGTTTGCTTTCAAAATAGCATCTAACTCAATAAAGAATGGATCTTGCTCCGCGAGTGATAAAAAATCATCAATGGAGGTCAAGGGGAGATCAATGTGTGGATAAATTAGCTTTTTCCCTCCGGGAATATCCAATTGATGTAAAATAGTATGTGGTGCTGCTTGTAGCCCACCGATATGGGTAATCATAAAGGATGGGTTAATTTTTCCTTGTGCAGACAATTCAAGAGATTCCAACATATCTCCGGTAGAGCCGCCAGATGTGCCAACAATATGTGTTGATTCGTAATGCACATTATAAAAATTAAACGGGACTTTAAATTTTTTATCCGTAGGCCCTGCAAAAAAGTTTAAGCAACCATCATTACCCAATAATTCATCTGCTTGTTCTAATACTTGTGCAACTGCCGCATAAACCATCACATCATCATATCCGTTACCTTGGTTAAGAGCTTTAAGATGAGAGACAGGATCATCACATTTCGCCGTATTCACATAATGTAATTCAATGCCTTGCGCTCTTGCTTGTGAAATGGGAATTAAGGTTTCAGCACGCTCTAAACGTGCAGCATCAATATCAGTAACCACCACTAACTTAGGTTTCACTGGCCCATTAATTGCGTAATCAATGGCACCAATCCCCATCGGGCCGGCGCAAGCAAGTAAAGCCAGTGCCCCTCCCGTTTTGATCCCCATTTGATGTTCATAAATATACGGTGTTGTATGGTAACTTGCATGATATGCGCCGATGATACAAGACATCGGCTCTGCCAGCGAAGCATCCGCAAAATAATCCCCGTGATAGGGTAAAACACAACCTAAATCGATTGCTATTTTAGGGATGATAGAATAAGTCGCGTTACCACCAAATGTTTCATAACTATAACCCGCGGAATAGCCAGAAGGTAAGCCCATCGCAGGTTGTAGAACAAAGTAGTCGCCGACGGTAAATTGATCTTTTAGGTTCTCTCCTACTTGTATGATCACACCAGCATATTCATGACCTGTCATCACCGGGACTTGATCAATATTATTAGGTACACGTTTATGTTTACTACCTAGTAATGCGGCTTTGTAAGTGGATAAGCAAATACTATTAGAAATATTTTTGACCAAAAGTTCATCCGCGGAAATGCTGGGTAAATCAAACGTTCTAAGTTGGACATCGTTTTCACCACAGATCACCGCTGCTGTTGTTTTTACCATGATTCCTCTCCTCAATGGAGCGGATAGACCGCCCCATAATAATCTATTAGCCTTGTTTCTCAATCATCACCATCAACTCATCAAGAGCGGGATCATTAAGAAAGTTTTTAATCGTGATAACGGGTAAACCTGTCGCTTTGATAGCCCTTTCTTCTAGGCTTTCATGTGTGATGACAATATCAACGTCATTAGGCACATTTTCGATAGCAAAATTCTGCACTTGAATATCTATTCCAGCTTGGGTGAGCTTACGTTTAAATATCGATGCCCCCATCGCACTTGATCCCATTCCGGCATCGCAAGCAAAGGCAATAAATGCAATTGGTTTTGCTAATGCTTGAGCCTGCCCTACTGTGTTTGATTTGACCGTTCCTTGTGCTTTCATCGCTTGCATATTTGTGACGGACTTTTCGAATTCGCTTTCTTTTTCTACAGATTTACTCATTTTTAATATTGCACTTGCAACCAAAAAAGAAACGATTGTCGCACTTGTTACACCTGAGATGGTGGCTAGAAATCCACCTTTAGGAGTCAGTGCTAAGTAAGAGAATATGGAACCCGGACTTGGCCCTGCGACTAAACCTGCACCTAACAGATTAAAAGTGATGATCCCTGTTGCTGCTCCCGCAATCATGGCGACGATCATGATTGGCTTCATCAGTACATACGGGAAGTACAACTCATGAATACCACCAAAAAAATGAATAATGATGGCACTCGGTGCTGAGCGCTTAGAAAGGCCTTGACCAAATTTAGCATAAGCCAACAACATACCTAAACCAGGGCCTGGGTTCGACGCTACCATAAAAAAGATCGACTTACCGGTTTCTGCAGCGGCTTGTAAACCCAATGGATAATAGATCCCTTGATCAATCGCATTGTTTAAAAATAAAACCTTCGCTGGTTCATTAATGATAGCCAGTAAAGGAAGAAAACCTGTCGCGACTAATGCTTCAATCCCCGACTTAACAAATAAATTTGCTGCCGTGACCGATGGGCCAACAATGTGGTAGGCAAATAAACATAGGATCATGCCGATAATACCGAGTGAGAAGTTGTTCACGACCATCTCAAACCCTGAAGGAATCCGGTGTTGGATACGCTTATCGACCTGAACCATAACCCAAGCACTCAGTGGCCCCATGATCATTGCGCCGACAAACATGGGTATGTTGGCTCCCACAATGACTCCCATAGTCCCAATAGCTCCCGCAACGGCTCCGCGTTTATCTCCCACTAGTTGACCACCGGTATAGCCAATCAATAGCGGCAGTAAATAAGTAATCATCGGCCCAACAAGCTCACCAAACGCTTCGTTTGGCATCCAACCTGTTGGAATAAAAAGTGCGGTAATAAAGCCCCAAGCGATAAAGGCTCCAATATTTGGCAGCACCATGGCAGTTAAATATCCACCAAAGGCTTGCACATTCGCTCGCATGTTTGCTTTCACGTTATGTTCCTTTTAGTATGCTTTGATTATCTCTAGAACTTGTTCTTTAGAAGAGGCTCGTGCCAATATTGCAATATTCTCTTCGTCCACAAACATCTCGCTTAGTGCTTGAATCACCTCTATGTGGGTATCAGAGTCTGTTGCAGCTAAAGTGATCAAAATATTGGCCGGACCAAGATCCGAACCAAAATCAACGGGAGTAGGAAAGATATGAATGCCTAGACCAGTTTTTAGTACGCCAGTTTCTGGGCGAGCATGAGGCATCGCCAACCCTGGGCATAAAACATAATAAGGTCCATTCTCTTTGGTTGATTGGATAATAGCCTCTGCATATTGTTGCGAGACATATCCTCTATCTTCTAGATATTGAGTGGTCTTTTTTACCGCCTCTTGCCATTGATAAGGGCGATCATCAATCACATCAATAAGTTCATGATCAATAAGATCATACAGCATGATAAACCTCAATTACTGTTGTCCGTTGTGGTTAAAGGCATTATCAATGGAAAAAGAAGCCATGGGAAATAAGACCAAATCGTGATTTCTATTACAAAAAAAATTACATCAAGCCTTTTTTCATGCTTAACTTCTCATTTAAAGAATGAAAGTTTTTTACTTATTTGGTTAAAATTACAAATCAATACCCAAAACGTGCAAAAAATCACATAAACAATATTTAAAATAAAAATAAAAATTTCTATTTAAATCACATTAAATGGATTGACACGTGTT